>CAZNSL010000119.1:0-10275 GCA_964574975.1 uncultured Alcaligenaceae bacterium
GAAGGTCGATGGCAAGGAAGTCGCCGGCGAGATGGTTGAGGCTGCAAAGGCCCGGCAAATTTACCACGACATCGTCCGCCGCACGCTCGACCCCGGTCTTATCGAGTACCTCGGCAACGACCTGCTTCGCCTGCGCGTCTTCCCGGTTCCGCCGCGGTCCGAGCAACGCATTGGCTTGCGCTTTACCTCGGTCGCGCACCTCGACGGTGGGCTGGTGGAGTACGTTTACCCGATGAAGACAGACGGCAAGGCTAACGCCACGCTCCAGGACTTTTCGGTCAAGGTGTCGATCAAATCCTCCCGCCCGCTCCTGAGCGTTTACAGCCCGACACACGCGGTCACCACGCACAAACTCGGCGACAAGGGCGTCGAGGTGACGTTCGACCGCAACCAGGCCCAACTCGACAAGGACTTCCAACTCTTCTACGCCGTCGGCGATCGGGAGGTTGGACTGACGGGCATGACCTACAAGCCGATCTCCAACGAGGACGGGTACTTTCTATTCCTCATCAGCCCCCAGCTCGACACGTCGAAAACGCGCGTCCTACCGAAGGACGTGGCATTCGTGCTCGATACATCCGGCAGCATGGCCGGCGTCAAAATGGACCAGGCGAAGAAGGCTTTGCGTCACTGCCTGGCACAACTCAACACTGGCGACCGCTTCGCCGTACTGAACTTTTCGACGACCGTTGGCCGTTACCGCGATCGATTCGTCGAGGTGTCGGCTGAGCGGGTTGAGGACGCGCAGCGGTGGGTCGAAAACCTGCGCCCGGCAGGGGGTACGGCCATCGACGACGCTCTCCGCGAGGCGCTGGCGTTCCGAACCTCCGAAACGGGACGAACCTTCAACGTCGTCTTCTTCACGGACGGCCAGCCGACAGTCGGCGTAACGAATCCGCGGACGATCGTCGAGCGGTTCGCGGCCAACAATACCGCCAACACTCGCGTCTTCACATTCGGCGTTGGCGACGATGTGAACGCGACCATGCTCGACCAACTTGCCGAGCAATCGCGAGCGGTCAGCACCTACGTCCGTCCGGCCGAGGATATCGAGGTCAAAGCCAGCAGCCTGTTCGGCAAAGTGAGTGCCCCAGTGATGACCAACCTTCGACTGACGGCCGGCGATCGCGTCCGGCTGTCGGAGGTCTATCCGCCGAATCTGCCGGACTTGTTCCAGGGTGGACAGATTGTGGTCATCGGCCGGTATTCGGGGCAGGGCAGTATTCCGATTCGCCTTGCCGGCAACGTCGGAGGCGAGTCACGCGAGTTCGTCTTCGAGACCAAACTCGCGGCCCGCGGCGGCGAGGATCGCGATTTCGTCGAACACCTCTGGGCTCGCCGTAAAATCGGATATCTGATCGACCAGATTCGCGCCAACGGCGAGCGAAAGGAACTCGTCGATGAGGTGACTGCCCTCGCCAAGAAGTACGGGATCGCCACGCCCTACACGAGTTACTTGATCGTCCCGGATGGCCCGATGCCGGTTGCTGGCACGCAGCGGCCGACCGTCTTGCATCTCCGCGACGACAACGACACTGCATCCGGCGCGCCAGCGTTGCAACCGTCTGCACTGGGCGGGGGTGGGCGCGTTAAGTCCGTGACGGAACTGGCACGCGAGCAGCAAGGCAAGCGGGAAGGTCTGGCCGGTGCGCGCGGGGGTTACGAGGACGACAAATACCGCCGCGCCGCGGAAGCGAAGGGGGACGAACGCCGCGTGCTTGCCGAGGCTGCAATGAAAAAGCTGTCGCTCGACGACGCGAAGAAATCACTCGTCATGCAACGGCAGGCCGCGGTACAGTCGGGACGGCTCGGCGTGAACTTGTCCGTCGAGTCGAATAAGCTACGGACCCAATCGCAACTCTCGCCAACGGCACTCAAAGTCGTCGGTGGTCGGCGTTGTCTGGAAATCGGCGGTGTGTGGATCGACGAGGGTTTCGATCCCAACACGCCGACGGTTGTCATCAAGGCACAGTCGGTCGCTTACTTCCGCCTTCTGGAGCGCCAGCCGGCCGTCAAGGACGTGTATCGCCTCGGCAACCACGTGTTGTGGGTGACGCCCAGCGGTGTCGCACTGGTGATCGATACGACCGATGGTAAACGTGAGTTGAGCGATGCGGAACTCGACGCGCTCTTTGACAGCAAAAAATGACCGCCTGGCGATACCGGTGAACGTCCAGGTGAGCTTTTGTTGGAATGCCAAGCGGAATTGCCTATGCGCTACGGCAGCTTGAGGAAAAGACGAGAAAACGCACCCCGTCGTGGCGTAAGTCGCCGGCGGGGACGGCGTTTCGGGCGTAACGTCGACGAGCCGCAGCGCACGCCGGTGCAGGACATCGAAACAGCCGAAATTCGAACGCAGTTGCTTGACGGACCCGGCTCGCGGCGGTTACGCTGAGGTGTCCCTCCGTCTCCACGTACCTTCCTTCTGGGTGGATACACAAATGCCTATCTCGAAACTCCTGTCGTGGTTCGGCGGTCGGGACGCCGCGTCGCGCCGGACGCCAATCCGGTTTCAACCGCAACTCGGGCGACTCGAATCCCGCGAGGTGCTGAACGGCTACATTGCCATCGGGGCCGGAGCCGGGGCTCCGCCGTTGGTCGCGATCCGCGTCGATAAGCTCGACCTATTGACGGGTCAGCCGCCGAATCCCTCCGGACAGCCACCCGCGCCTTCGAGCGACGGCCGAACCGACTTTACTTCGCAAATCTTTCAGCCGTACGCGTCCGGCTTCCGCGGTGGCGTCCACACGGCCTCGGGTAACTTCGACGGATTGTACACCACACCCGACTTCCTCGTGACCGCGCCTGGAGTCGGTGGAGGACCGCACGTCAAGGTTTGGACGATGGTACAGGACATCGCCGGTAATATTACCGTCGGCGGTCTGTTCACAGAATTCCTGGCCTACACGCCGCGCTTCACGGGCGGTGTCAACGTGACGACTGGCGACCTGGATGGCGACGGGCGGGCGGAACTGATCGTCGGTGCCGGCCCTGGCGGCGGGCCGCACGTCAAAATTTACAAGCTGGACATCAGCGATCGGAAGGCGGTCCTCGTCAACGAATTCATGGCGTACGACCCGAATTTCCGCGGCGGTGTCAGCGTCGCGTCAGGGCAGGGTTACCAGACGCCGCTACAGGTCCGGCAGGTCTTCAATACGACCACGGGACACCCGGACGACTTCGGCGGCCTTCCCGCGACGGCATACACCGACTACGGGGCAACGCGACCGGGCGACAACAACGTCCCCGGACAGACTATCCCGCTTTCGGGCGTCCGGTTCGACCTCGATGGCGGCAATATCGTCACCCGGGCGACGTTCACGGTTGGTAGTGGCGTCATCCAGTACGCTGGTGCGAACCTGCTGAACAATTACGGGAACATCGGCTATGAACCGAACGTGGCGGACCTGGATCCGGTGAACGGGTTCGACGAATCGCCTCCGGAACAACCTCTCGTGTATGCGACCTGGACCGCGGATAGCGACACCATTCCGCCGTGGGCAGTCCCGGAAGTCGTATACGGCCCATTCGTCCAATCCTCACCGGCCGTGGGCGATGCACCGCCGGTCGTCACGCCGCTTCAACTGCCACCGGGCCAGGTCAATGCACGAAACCAGCTGATCACCGGGCCGGGCGTCGGCGGCGGGCCACTCGTCCGCGTCTGGGATTTTCTTGGCCAGCCGAACGGCAGCATTCGCCAGAACGAGATGATTCAGTTCAACGCGTTCGACCCGAACTTCCGCGGTGGCATCAATGTCGCCATCGGGACGTTCATCGAAATCCCGAATCCAGATATCACCGGCGTCGTTCGGCCTGGCTTGAACACCACGGACCTGGAACTCCAGGAGAACCGCCTCTACGATCCGGTCACGACTTTCCCGTTTACGCGAAATATCTACCGGCAATACTCGCCGCAGATTGCCGTCACACCCGCCAGCGGTGGCGGAGCGGTTGTGATCATGTCCGACTACAACCCGGACAACCCGTTCACAGGCATTCCCGATCGCCGAACCTCGATCACACAATTGAACATGGTGCCGACGATCCTCGATACCAAGGTCGTCCCCGATCCAGGAAACCCGCTGAACGGTTTCCTGGGTCTCCTCGATGTGACGTACTTTGACGCTCCGATCGACCCGCAGTACCGTGGCCAGATACTTGCGGCCACATCGGCACTGCTGTTCAATGGGACTGCGAGCAGTGCCCGGGTGCAGACTGCCTTCGGGGCAGGAACCAGCACGATTGGCCCGTCCCGTGGGCCACTCGTGAAGATCTTCGATCGTTTCGGCCCGCTGCTCTTCGGCGCGGGCAATACGGTTGCACCCCAGACGCCCTTGGATCAGTTCCAGGCGTTCCTGAGCGGGTTCTTCCCGAATGGCGTTGGCGGAATGTCGTATGGCTTCGGCCAACTCGATGAACCGACGCGCGATGTGTTCGACCTCTCCTTGATCGGCCAGGCCCCAACGGTTTCCGATCCGGCCTTCGACCCGCCCGTCGATCGAACGGGCTGACGAGTATCCGGTGGCTTGACGGGCCACACGGGGTGCGTATCCTCCAAGTGCAGGTCGCGGGTGGCTCCGGCCCCCGCGCGGGGGGACGCACTGCATGACGGCCGAAACGACCGCCGACCTTCGTCGCCGCCGCTACAACGCCACCGTTGCGTCGCTACGAAAGTCCAACCCCGACCTCATGATCCTCCGCGTGCGGCCGGACTTCCCGGTGCCGCCGCATTTACCTGGCCAGTACTGCACGCTCGGGCTGGGGATGTGGGAGCCGCGTTTTCCCGGCTGCCAGGACGAGTTGCTCCAACCCGGCGACGAACAGAAACTCGTTCGCCGGGCATACTCGATCAGTTGTTCCGTTACCGACGACGACGGCCAGTTGCTCGACGTTCCAGGAAACGATTGGCTCGAATTCTACATCGTTCTGGTCCGTTCGACGGACGACCCCGAACGCGCCCCCAGCCTGACACCACGGCTCTTCATGCTTCGGGAAGGGGACCGGCTCCAGGTCGGCGAACGCATCACCGGACACTTCACGCTCGAAGGGGTGAAGCCGACCGACGCCGTTGTGTTCTTGAGTACCGGTACCGGCGAGGCACCGCACAACTACCTCCTCTGGCAATTGCTCCGGAACGGGCACCAGGGGCCGATCTTCGCGGCATGCTGCGTCCGTTACCGCCAGGACCTCGGTTACTTGTCGATCCAGGAGCGTCTGACGCGCGATTACCCGAACTACAAATACGTTGCTTTGACGACGCGCGAGGCGGCGAACGCGGGGCAGAAGGTCTATATCCAGGACCTCATTACGAGCGGTGAACTGGCTCGCAGCCTGGGACGCTCGCTCGATCCCGGATCGACGCACGTCTACCTGTGCGGCAACCCGTCCATGATCGGCGTGCCTGTCAAGGACCACGCCACGGGTGTACGGCACTACCCGAAGTCGGTGGGCGTCGTGGAAATCTTGGAAACGCAGTTCGGGTTCAAGGCCGACCTACCGGCAGCGAAATTCCGCGGGAACATTCACTTCGAAGAGTACTGGTGACGCCGCGGGCAGGGGAGGGTTGTTAGCGTGGAAGGCGGCGAGACGATTGGCGGTTACCGCCTCCAGAACCTGCTGCAGACGGGCCAGTCGTCGCAGGTGTACGAGGTCGTCGAAGTGGCGAGCCTGCGTCACTTCGCCATGAAGATCCTCCTGCCCGAAAAATCCAAGGAGGCAACCGAGCGCAACCTCCTCTTCTACGAAGCGGAGGTCGGCCGGAAACTGGCGCACCCGAACGTGATCAAAATTCTGAGCGTCAGCCGCGATCCGAACACACCACACTTCATTATGGAGTTCTTCCCGTCCGGCTCGATCCGGGCGCGACTGCAACAGAAGCAATTCGACTACATCAAACAGTACGCCGACAAGATCTTCAAACAGGCCGCGACCGGCCTGGCGTACATGAACGCCAGCGGCTGGATCCACCGCGACGTTAAGCCTGCGAACATCCTGTCGAATGGCCTCGGCGAGGTACGGATCATCGACTTCGCCATCGCCTACCGACCCCCAAAGGGGCTGGCGAAGTTGTTCGGCCGGAAGCAGAAGGCGATGGGGACGCGCAGTTACATGTCGCCGGAACAGATCCGTGGCCAGGGCCTCGACGCCCGAGCCGACGTGTACAGTTTCGGAGCGACCGTCTACGAGATCATCACCGGCAAGCCGCCTTTCACGGGGCAGAGCAACCAGGATTTGCTCCAGAAGCACATCACCGAGAAGCCGGTCAACCCGCGTCAACACAACAAGGAGATCACCGAGGACTTCGCTGCTCTGGTTCTCAAGATGCTGGAGAAGAAGAAAGAGGATCGACCACGCGACTTCCACGAGGTCCTGATGGCCATGCGCAACATGCGCGTGTTCAAGCTGCCCCCGCCACCCAAGAAGGGCGAGGGCGTGTAGGCGGGGAAGGGGAGGGCTGCTAGTCTAACGGTTAACTCGCCGCAGCCCCGGAGCCGACCGTGCCGACGCGACTGCCGTTCGAGAAAGAAATCTACACGCTCGAAGATGTTTTATCGGACCTTGAGGCGGCTCCCGGTGGGGTCAACGCCGAAGAAGTTCGTCGACTCCGCCGCGAACTCCTGACGCTCAAACGCAAGAAGTACTCGAACCTGACCGCTTGGGAAACGGTGCAGTTGTCGCGCCATCCGCAGCGGCCGCAGACACTCGACTACGTGGACCTCATCTTCGAGGATTTCGTCGAACTTCACGGCGACAAGGCGTTCGGCGACGACCGAGCGCTGCGCACGGGTTTCGCCCGCCTCGGCGACCATCGCGTCCTACTCGTCGGACACCAGAAGGGACATACGCTCAAGGAGCGGAGCGAGTGCTTTTATGGTTGCGCGCACCCGGAGGGCTACCGCAAGGCGCTGCGAAAGATCCAGAAGGCGGCCAAATTCGGCATCCCGGTCGTGTGCCTGATCGACACGCCCGGAGCGTACCCCGGCATTGGCGCGGAAGAGCGCGGCCAGGCCCAACTCATTGCGGAGAACATTCTCGAACTGTTCCGCGTGCCGACGCCGATCGTCTGCGTCGTGATCGGGGAAGGGGGGTCCGGTGGCGCGTTGGGGATCGGCGTCGGCGACCGCGTGGCGATGCTCGAACACGCATACTACTCGGTCATCAGCCCCGAAGGCTGTGCGGGCATCTTGTGGAAGATCGCCAACGAACAGACCAAACCCGTTGCGGCCGACGCGCTCAAGATGACGGCCCGCGATCTGATCAAATTGAAAGTCATCGACCACGTCATCCAGGAACCGCTCGGCGGCGCGCACCGCGACCCACGCGAAATGGCGAAGACGTTGAAGTCGAACTTGCTGCGCTGGCTCCGGGAGTTGAAGGCCATCCCGATACCCACGTTGCTGGAAGCTCGCTATAGCAAGTTTCGCGCGATGGGCTTTTTTGAGGATGGTGGGGCAGGGGGGTCGGAGTCATCGTTGCACTCCCCTTCCCCCAACGGCACTGGGGCAGATTGACAGCGACGTATTGACGAGTTGGCTGCCGTCGTCTATCCGGCTCTGCGGCAACCCCTCCTGCCCGCCGTAGCCCAATCGAACATAACGACCATTATCGGACGTTCGAGACGTTGAGGCAGGGTCCGATAATGGCTCTTATGTTTAACTCGCTCTTGGAGGAGCCAAGTTGATCCTGGCGTCAGCGGGACGGCTCCGATGCCGAAGTTTGGTCGGCGTCAGCTCGACCGGTGAGCTGTAGGACGGCAGGGTCGTGTTCGAGAGCACGTAGACGAGCGGCGGTAAATCGATCCAGTTTCGCGGCACACGCTAACGGTTCGACGCCGACACGCTCCAGTCCACTGTTAAAGATTTCGTGGGCGGAGCGTCCCGAACATGGAAGTTGGCGAAGTGCAAGATACTGCGGCCTGTGTAACGTCCGATAATCGCACGCGCCGCGCGGACCCTTCTCCACCAGCACGTATCATGGAATCATGACGTCTCCCCCCCTTCCCCACTTGCGGGCCGGCATGGTCGGCCTCGGCATGATCTTCGACGAGACGTATCGTCCGTTGTTCGAGCAACTCCACGCCGATGGCCTCTACCGCCGCGACTTTGGCGTTGTCGAAGTCGAGCTTGCGGCGGTCGCGACACGCACTGGCACGCGGGCGGAGGCGTATCGGAAAGCGTCGGTTGGCCGCGTTGCACCGTTCGTGAGCGTCAGCGGCGACGACTCGGTGTCGGATCTGCTGCAAACTCCGCTCGATGTCGTTTGCATCGCCACGCCGGATGACCGCCATTTCGACGCGGCCCACCGGGCGCTCGAAGCCGGCAAGCACGTCCTGATCGAGAAGCCTTCGGTCTTGCGGCTCCAGGAACTCGATCAGCTTGCGGCGCTGGCCCGCGCAAAGGGCGTGCTGGCGAAGGTCGTATATCACAAGCTCTGTGACCCCGACCACAAGAAACTGCGGACACACGTCGTCGACGGCACGCTGCGCCACGTCAACAATGGCTACGCTTCCCTACTGGAGCCGAAGTCGATCAGTGGCGTGCAATTCGCTGAGTGGATTGCTGGCCGCAACCCAGGCACCTACGTCGCCGTGCATTACCTGAAGCTCATCGACTTCACGTTCGGTCCCGAATGGAAACTAGTACGCGTGACGGCCACGGGTCAACGCGGCCTGGTCGGACCTGCGGACGGGCCGACGTGGGATTCGGTACAGCAGCAGGTCGTATACCGACACCCCGACGGCCGGGAGGCGGCATTCGACATCCATACGAGTTGGGTGACGCCGGACAACTTCGCCGGCTACGTCGAGCAGGAAGTGCAATTCCGCTTCGACAACGGTATCTGGCTGGCTCATCAGCGCAAGCGTGGCGTCGAACTGGCAGTCGAGGGTCGCACACCGGGCGAACTCAAGCCCACGCCGAATCATCACTACAATGGCGCGTTCTTGGAACCGTGGGGCGAGCGGTCGCAGCGCGGTTACGGCATAGAGGTGATTCGCCGATTCTTCGAGGAGGTTGCATTTGTCGAGTTCGGCGGCCCCCCTGCCCTGCGGACGGAACGCCTCGAACGTATGAGGGAGCTGGCGTACAACGACCTCTCGGCGGATCGGAATGTCGTAGCTGCCGTGCAGGCACTGGAGGCACTGTTGGCCCGACACGCGATGGGTTGGCCAGGCTGCGTGGTGCGAGTGAACGACCCGTGGCCGGGCCTCTGGTTATTCGAGCCGGGCCGGGCGGAACCGGTCAGTCTCTATCACGAAGTGGTGTGACGGTGGACGAGTTGATCCAATGGTAGAACACCCCCGGCACGCCAGCGAAAGCGCGTCGAACGACCTCCGCGACAAGGCATACAGCAATGAGCCGCGCAGCCAGCGCACGTACACGCCCTCGCTCGCTGTACTTGCCAGGAGCGAGGGCGTCTTCCATTGGACGCCGGAAGGACGGCGACTGTACGACTTCACTTCGGGTGTTCTCGTAGCAAACCTCGGTCACAACCCGACCGCGTGGGCGCGACGGTTCCGTGCCTACCTCGGATGGCCAGAGGCAGATGCTGTCGGCAGCTACTTCCCCGCCGTCCCGTTGACGGCGTACAACGCGCTCACGCCCGTGGAAATCTCGGCGTGCGAGCGACTTCTCCAACTGTTACGATCGACGCCGGGCGGCCAACGGCTCGAACGAGTCCTCTGGGCCGCCTCCGGTTCCGAGGCGGTCCAAAAGGCGCTGTGGGCGTGTCTGGACCGCGACCGCTCGCGCGACCTGATCGTGGCCACGCGGTACGGCTTCCACGGCAAGAAGGGTCTCGCTGGCGCAGTCACCGGTACAGAGCGCGACCCCGAGCGCGATCCACGCGTGCTGTTCATCGGCTTTCCGATGGCGGAATGTTGCGACATTGACCGGCGCGACGCACCGTTCGACCCAGAGCCGTACCGGCGCGAACTGGACGACCACTACACTCGTCACGGCCGGCGCATCGGTACGCTCATCACCGAGCCGTACCTCGGTGGCGGTGGCTCCTACCACCCTTCTGCCGAATACCTGCAACTGCTGCAAGACTTCTGCCGCGAACGCGACATCCTTTTCGTCCTCGACGAGGTACAAGCAAACTTCGGCCGTACGTCCGAACTGTTCGCGTTCCATGCCTACGGCCTCGAACCGGACTTCGTCGTGCTGGGAAAGGGTCTCGGTAATGGAGTTCCCGTGGCCGCCGTGGTCGGTCGGTCTGATGTGTTAAGTCGAATGGAGTACGGAGAGGGGTCCGACACATGGAGTGCCAATCCCC
>CAZNSL010000120.1:0-10248 GCA_964574975.1 uncultured Alcaligenaceae bacterium
GCCGATCGTGATGGCCCGCGATCGGGCCGGGCACGTCAACCGTAGCTTCCGCGGCGTCAAGCTACCGGCGACGGTTCCGGCCGGCACCAAGCTGTTCGCCGACGGCAAGGAAGTCGGCGTCACCACGTCGTCGGTCGTTTCGCCGCGGGTCGGGCCGGTGGCATTGGCGTTCGTCCGCCGCGGCCACGAGGTCCCGGGCACGTGGCTGGAGGTTGATGGCCAGCCAGCCGAGGTCGTCGCCCTGCCGATGACGGCGTGACCTGCCCTGTCGAAATCTCGTGACGCCGCGAGCCGAGTCTGCGAGGCGAGCGTCAAAGCGCTCACCTCGCGGACTCGGCTCGCGGCGTCACCAGGTTTTCGAGAGAGTACAACGCATTGCAGGTTCAATCGGCGTCGATCATCAACGTCACCGGTCCGTCATTGACCAGTTCGACTTGCATCGACGCTCCAAAGCGGCCGGTCGCAACAGGTACACCCAGCGCTTTGATGCCGTTGACGAACGCCTCGTAGAGAGGTTCCGCCTGCTCCGGCCGCGCGGCGTCGATGAAGCTCGGTCGTCGGCCTTTTTGTGCGTCGCCGTACAGGGTGAACTGGCTGACGACCAGGATGCCGCCGCCGATGTCGGCGACGGAGCGGTTCATCTTGCCATCATCGTCCGGGAACAGGCGCAGGTTGACGACCTTCTCGGCCAGCCACGCGGCTTGTGTTGGCGTGTCGGTGTGGGTGACGCCGAGGAGGACGAGCAACCCGCGGCCGACGGAACCGACGACCTCGCCACCGACGGTTACACCGGCCCGGCTCACGCGTTGGATGACGGCTCGCATGGGTGTGACTGGCCCGGCGTCAGAACCATTCCTTCTTTCCGAGGCCGTAGGTCTCGTAGAACTCCTCGTCGGACTTCGTGAGGTACATGATGCCCTCGACGATGCCGATGACGTGCATGACGATCGCGCCGACGCCAAACGTCAACAGCGTGACGAGCAGCATGATAATGCCGGCCGTGTTGTAGCCGAGGATGAACTTGTGGATGCCGAACGATCCGACGAGGATGCCGCAGACGCCCGCGGCAATTTTCTTGCCGGCAAACTCGCGCACTGCCATCTCGTCGGACATGGCCTAACCCCGCGTCAGTCGATGATCCGATAAATTGCATTTCGCTCGCCGGACGTTGAGATTGCGTCAGCTTATGCAAGGCGAGCCGGGAGCGTTAGCGACCGGAGGGAAGTTGCGAGAATTTCCCTCCGGTCGCTGACGCTCCCGGCTCGCCAGCCAACGAAACCTCAATCGCGGACTTGCATCGACGCGGCCAGCACCTTGGCGATGCGCTCCTTGCACTCGTCCAGGTGTGCCCGCGTCGTGTCGTCGAGCGGGGCCGACGCCATCAACACCTTGTCGATGCGTGCCCCGATTTCCCTCAGGTGCAGCCGGGCGAGGCTCTTCGCGTCGGCCGGCATCTTCGCGCCGCTCGATTCGCCGCCCAGCATCGCGGCCAGGACGTTCACCTGTCCCGCCTTGTTGCCCAGCACGATCTGCGACAGGTCCTTCAGGTACTCGCGCTGGAGGTTGCGCCGCAGCACGGACGCCTGCGGCTGTTTGTCGAGCGGCTTGCCGTTGGGTAGGTCGATCCAGACGCCCTCAGTGAGCGAGCGGAATACTTCCGCGAGCGTTACGGCCTCGTCGGCCTTGGCCGACTTATTCGCCAGGTTCTGGACGCGGCTAAGCGTCTCCGCGTCCAGGAGTTCGTCGAGGACGACCTTTTGGATCGCCAGGACGCGCTCGTTGACCGGGTAATCGACGCTGGAGAAGACCATCCGCTCGGTGCCCCAGTGCATCCAGCGGTCGGCCGCCAACTTGCGCAGGAGTTCCGGCTGGAACTGGAACGGGACATCGGTGAGGATGTTGTCCCGGAGGAACTTCAAGGCCGCCCGTTGCTGGGCCGCCGCGACTGGAACGAACGGGTCGCGGGCGTTCGGGTCGCCCTTGTGGTCGCGGTACATCTGCTCGCCGCCGACGAACTTGGCGTTCAGGAACGCCGCGTCGCCGTATTGCTTGAGTAGCGCGCCGAACGCCTGTCGCGTCCGCTGATAACCTTCGCCGTTATCGACGACGCGGTCGGCCAACCCCTTGAGCAACTCGGCCGCCAAGGCGGCGCGGTCCTGGGCGAACTTCATCGGGTCGCTGCCGAGGTCCCACTGGTTGACGAGCGGGTCGGACGTGCCGTACATGTCCTCGTCGGTGCCGTAGGTGAGCTTCGGATCGGCGCAACGGCTGGCGATCTTCGCCAATTCGTCCGCTCCCGCGTCCGGCTTGTAGCCGTACTCGATGGCCCAGTAGTCGTACGGCCCGACGGTGCTGGTGAAGTAGTCGCCTTGCTTGGTGCCCTTCGGGGCAAGGTTGATGGGGTTGTAGTCCATAACCGAGCCGACCAGGCCCTCCTTGCGGGTGACGGCCGGGTCGTGCAGCTTGTCGTTGGGCAGCACCGTGCTGGCCTTGAAGTTGTGCCGCAGGCCGAGCGTGTGCCCGACCTCGTGCATCACTGTCTCCTTGACGGCTTGCTGGATCAACTCGTCCGGGTACTTCTCGCCCGGCTTGAGGTTGGCCTGGGCCGCCAGCGACATCATCGCCAGTCCCAATTCGCTCGCCTTGTGCGACGATGCCTGGCAGAGGCCGCGGGTCAACAGGCGCAGCCGCTGGGCCGGGTCGGTGCGGTCGTCCCAACTGCCGGGCAAAGCGCCTGCCGCCGGCAGAAGCAGGCCGCGACGGGCCGCCTGGATCGTGCTGGCCGGCTCCATCGCCGTGCCGTTGCGGTAGACGTGCCCCTCCTGCTTGTAGAAGCGGACCATGGCCGCGTCGAAGAGGATGTCGGCGTCGAGGATTTCGCCGGTGTACGGGTTCACGCGGGACGGCCCGATGGCGTAGGAGCCTTCGTTGGTGATCCAGCGGAACGTGTTGTACTTCATGTCCTCGGGGTCGAACTCCTCGCTCTCCTGCTGGCGGACTTCGATGGCGTCGCGGAAGCCGACCTTGGCGAACGCTTTGTTCCACTCGAGGATGCCTTCGCGTACTGCGGCGCGGTACTCGTCGGGTACCGACTTCTCGATCCAGTAGACGATCCGCTTCTTCGGTGGGACGAGCTTCGCGCCCTCCTTGTACGGCGTGCCGTCGGCCCGCTCCAACCGCCAGCGGTTGACGTAGCGAACGTAGTTGGTGTCGGGCTTGCCGCCGGAGAAGTCCTTGACGGCGGTGACGAAGTAGCCAATGCGGTCGTCGGCCAGCCGCGGCGTGTAGCCGGCGTCCGGCATCTCGACGAGACCGTAGTGCAGGACCACGGTCGCGCCGCGCGGGTCGATCACGGCATCGGAGCCGCCGCGACTGGTACCGCGGCCACCGGCGAACGTGGCCGCGACCTGCAGCTCGACGTTGTGCGGGAACGCCTTGACCTTGTGCCAGGTGGTCCGGCTGGGGTCGAGGACGCCGAGGCCGAGTTGAGCGAAGTCGCCGAAGAAGATCTGGTTGAAGTCCACGACGACCGAGCCGCGGGCCGGATTGATGCTGCGGATCGGCAGGGCCAACAGCACCGAGTCGGCGTAGGTCGTTTCGACGGCGGTGGCCTCCGGCGTGCCGCGTTTGGCACGGAAGCGAGTGTTCTTGCGGACGACGTGAACCTTGTCGCCAACGCGCTTGAACTGAAGGACGATCATCTCGTCGTCGAGCGTCGTGCCGCCGGACCCGGCCCCTTGAGCGACGGCCATCGGCGCGAGGTACGACGTGTTGAACTGCTGCGGGGCGATCTCGGCCAACAGCCGATCGTCCTTGAGGTGCAGCTTGAAGAGGCCGTCGAACTCCTTGGCCCCCTTCGTCAGCTTGGCGAAGTCCTCGTACTTCTTGGCCGAACCGTCGTCGTCGTCGCCGCCGGCGGCGAGTTTGGCGAGCACGGACGCTGGAATGCCGGGGGCGGCGTTCGGGGCCGGGGTAGCCGGGGGCTGTTGCGCGGTCACGGCCGAGACGCCGATGGCCGCTCCGAGCGCAAAACCGATCAGACGCTTCATCGCTGAACCTCTATGGGTCGGGCAACTAGGTGGTTTTGGGGGATTGCGCGGAATTGGCGCAGGAGCTGCAACGATGGAAAGTTCGCGCATCATACCTCGTCCGCGGATACCTCTCAGATTACCTGACGCGTTCGATCTGGACAACCGCGCTTCGGCTGGCTATGGCCGGTGGTTCCACCTCGCCCACCGTACAGTCGAACCTGTGTGGGGTCCGAGCCATGCCTGTCCTCGATCACTGGCATCCGTTGTTGCTCAGTTGCGACTTAGGGCACAAACCCGTCGGTGTGCGCCTCGACGGGCACGAGATTGCTCTGTTCCGCACGGCCGAGGGTGTTGCAGCATTGGACGATTCGTGCCCGCACCGGCGGATGCGCCTGAGCCTCGGCTGCGTCATCGACGACAAGTTGCAATGCCGCTACCACGGCTGGACGTTCAACGCCTGTGGCGCGGGCGAAAGCCCCGGCACCCCGAAACTGACGGCGTGCGCGACGGCCTACGAGGCCCGCGAGGAACATGGTGCCGTCTGGGTGCGCGGGGCCGGCGGTAGTTCGCCGATGCCGACGTTCGACGTGCCGGGTTACTTCCCGACCTGCATGTTGTCGCACCGGATCGCTGCGCCGCTCGAAGTGGTGATGGACAACTTCTGCGAGATCGAACACACCGCGACGACGCACGCCCTGTTCGGGTACGACTTGCACCGCATGTCGGAGGTCAAAGTGCAGTTCGTGCCGACCGACACGACGGTCCGGGTGATCAATCGCGGCCCGGCGAAGCTCATCGCCTGGCCCTTGCGGTTGCTAATCGGCTTCCGCAAGCACTACGACTTCCTCGACGACTGGACGACGCACTTCACACCGCCGCACACGGTCTTCGATCACATCTGGGCCGACCCGACCACCGGCCGCGAGAGCCTGGTGAAGTGGAAATTCTTCATCTTCTACACGCCCGTCGACGCGGCCACGACGGCGCTGACGACGTTCGTGTACGTCAAGTCGCGCTGGCTGGCTGGGCCGGCCGGCGGCGTGCGGGCGTTTCGATGGCTGATGCGTTGGCAGGCGGACGTGGAGATCCGCCGCGATGTCTTCATGCTGGAGAACCTGGCGGATAAGTCGCCGGGCATCGAGGGCCTGAAGCTGAGCCGGTTCGACCGGGTACTCGGCCTCAATCGCGAGCGGTTGCGCCGCGTCTACCGCGGCGAGCCGGAGCGCATCCCAATGCCGGTGCGCGAGAGTGCGTGAGTCGTGCCTTCACAGGCTGCGTCCTATGCCGCCACGCACGGCAAGACGTACGGCCCTTTCGGAATCACGGCCACTCGCGCGGCCGGGCCGTACTCGGCGAGGCTCGCAGCCACGGCCGCCTCGACCGTCGTTGCCGGCTCCACATGGCAGGCGCGCAGTACATCCGCGGGTAGGCCGTCCGTCACCACCTTCACCTTGCAGTGTTTCAGCACCTTGGCGAGCATGACGAGTTGCCACTCGTCCATTTCACAGTGGTCCGGCCCCGGCTCCTCGCGGCCGCCCGGCTCGAATCGCTTCATGAACCGGCTCTCGCGCGTCAACCGCTGGAATTCCGGCGATCCGAGGCCCTCGCTCAGCGACGCGGCCATCACGATCGTGCCGCCTCGTTTCACGATCGGTAGTGCCCCCGTCAGGCCCGTCACCGCCTGAGACCACGTCGTGTCGAGTGGGTAGCCGGCGCAGCTCGTCACCACCACGTCCACCGGCGCACTCACCGGGGCCTTCACGACGCCCTCGACGAAACGCACGCCCTGCTCCCACGCCGCGATCATGTCGCCGGCCCCGAGCCAAGTCACGCGGCGCTGGCCGTCGAGGCAAACGTTGACGTTGAAGTCGCAGCCGGCCATCTGCGCGATCCGCGTGTTCTCCTCGTGGACGGGGTTGCCGTCCAGCGAGCCGCAGTCGGCCTTCGGGTGTTCGAGGAAGCGCGGACCGTGCCAGATGCGCACCGTCTCTAGGGCCGCGAGGCCGGGGCAGACGACCTTGCGGCCGCCCGAGTAACCGGCCATCAAGTGCGGCTCGATCAGGCCGGTTGTGATCTTCAAGTCGGCGGTGACGTAGCGCGTGTCGATCCACGCCGGCACGCCGGCCGGCGTCGTGCCGAGATAGGTGTGTTCGTCGAGCCGCTGGCCGTAGTGGTTCTCGATGCGATACTTGGCAACGACATCGGCCCCGACCATCTCGACGAGTTCGTCGCCTTCGTTGGGCCGATGCAACCCCGTCGCGTTGAGGATGACGATCTTGTTCCGTGGGATGCCGGCCGCTTCGAGCGTGCGCAGGACCGGCGGCAGGATGAGCTTGTTCGGCACCGGTCGCGTGATGTCGCAGATGACGACGCAGGCATCCTTCTTGCCGCGGGCCAGCTCGGCGAGCGGCGGCGTGCCGACGGGGTTCTCGAGCGCCGCGTCGAGCGCGGCGGCTGGATCGGGTAGGGGCGCGGCGCCGCGGATAGCGAGCGGACCGACGACGCGGTCGTCGGGCAGAGTGACGCGGAGTCCGGTGCGGCCGTAGTCGAGTGTGAATTGCATTGGTGAACGTCGCTTAAGGAACGGGCGGGCCTTATTCGTCGAGTTCGCGAAACAGATCGGTCAACGAAAGCGTGAAGCCGGGCAACACGGTCCCACCGTCGAGAACGCCGGACGCATCGAAGGCCGTCGATACCTCCGGGGCCGTGAAAACCTCCGCCGTGCGCGCTTCCGGATCGATCTGCCACACAATCGTCGTGCCGGCGGCGAAATACTCACGACGTTTGATCGCCATCTCGCGCAGGGTGTTACTTTCGCTCAGAACCTCCACTGCCAGGTCCGGCGCAAGCGCCCAAACCCGATCGGTGGGCACCTTCCGACCAGGAAATCGATTCCAGGATAGGAAGGAAACATCAGGCAGTCGGACGCGGCCGGCAATCAGTCGCAACGTCCCGTCCGCCCCGAGTACGTGGCCGAGCCGGCGTGGCTTGTTGTAGTTGCCGATGAGGCGGGCGATTTCTGCGGCCAACAGGGATTCGCGGCTAGCCACGGGCTTCTCCACGAGAACGCCGTCGATGAGTTCGCAAAGTACGTCGTCCCGTGCATTCACGGCGAGTAAATCCTGTTCGGTCGCGGTTCCGGGCGTCGGCGTCATACGGACGCGCCGTGCCGACACATCGCCGAGGCGCTCCAGGAAGTCGGCTACCGTCGCGGCCGGCAGTGGAGGTGGGATTGGCAGGCCAACGGGCGCGGTAGCCAGCGTTGTCGTCATGAACACTCCTCCGAGCGGGTTGGCACTATTGTACCGGGCCGCCAACGGGTATGATGCGCCGGACGCCCATGTTGGCGAGGGGACGACGGCGATGTTCGCGGGCGGAACCTACTGGGACCAACTGGCGGCCGCCGCGGTGGCGCAGTCGCCGACGTTCGCCGTGCTGCTGTGCGGCATTCTCCTGGCACTCGTCCGGCGACGGCGCTACCCGACCGCTTCGATGCTCTTGGCCGTTGGCTTGGGCTTGATCCTCTTCGACTACGCCGCCAGTTACACGCAGGCCTATTCCTGGGCGATCGACTACGCGTTCGGCCCATCGGCTTCGAACTTTGTCGCGGCCAGCTTCGTGTCCGGGGCCGTTGCCGCCGTTGCGTTCGGCCTGATCATCGCCGCCGCGTTTGCGGAGCGGGTTCAGCCCTACGACGAGTTGCCGCGCGAGGTCCGTCGTCATGCCTGACGACCTCCGACCTCCCTTGCCGCCGTTACGAGATGTTTGGTTCGACGGCGACGGCGTCCGCCTGCACGCCGTCGAGGCCGGCGACGCGGCCGGGCCGCCGGTGCTACTGTTGCACGGCTTCCCCGAGTTCTGGTACGGCTGGCACCGCCAGCTCGGCCCGCTTGCGGACGCCGGCTTTCGCGCCGTTGCCCTCGATCAGCGCGGCTACAACTTGAGCGACAAGCCGCCGCGCGTGTCCGACTACGCCCTCGACCGCTGTGCTTCCGACGCAGCCAAGGTCGTCGAAACGCTCGGCGGACGGGCGGCCGTCGTCGGACACGACTGGGGCGGCGTCGTTGCCTGGCGGTTCGTCTCGACGCGGCCGGACTTGGTGACGCGATTCGTCTCGCTGAACGCCCCACACCCGGCTGCGATGCGCCGAGCGATGTTCACCAATCCGCGGCAACTCGTGCGAAGCTGGTACGTCTTCGCGCTGCAACTACCGTGGCTGCCGGAGTGGGGCGGGGCGCGCAATGACTTCGCCGAGGTGGCCAAGGCGCTCGCAAAGAGCAGCCGGCCGGGCACGTTCACGACCGACGACCTGGAACGCTACCGCGAGGCGTGGCGGCAACCCGGTTCGTACCATGCTATGGTCAACTGGTATCGCGCCGCCCTGCGACACCCGCTGCGAAATGACCCCGCCGCGCGGGTGCGGGTGCCGACGCTCATCCTTTGGGGGCGGCGCGACAAGTTCATCGAAGTGTCGATCGCTCAGGCCAGTGCTGCGTTGTGCGACGAAGCGAAGCTCGAATACATCGACGACGCGACGCACTGGGTCCAGCACGAGGCCGCGGGTCGCGTGAATGCGCGCCTCATCGAGTTCCTGCACTGATCGGTTAGCCGTCGTTGTTGGTCCGCAGTGCCTCGACGGCCACGCTGGCGCGTTCGACGAGGGCAGCAGGGAGCGGCACGCCGTCGCCGCCGGCCAACTCCGCGAGCGCCTCCAGCGTTTGCACGGCCGCGGCGAGCAGCTTCGCCCGCGGGTCGTCTGGCGGTGTCGCCTCCTCCGGGCCGCCCGCCAGTTCGCGCACCGCCTCCAGGAACGTCGGTTGGTTCATCGCCGCGAAGTCGATTTCGTCGGAGTCGCTCTCGAACAGCCCCTCGAACAACGCACGCTTTTGGCCGATCACCTGCAACACCCGCTCCTCGATCGAGCCGCGAGTGACCAGGTGGATCACCCGCACCGGCCGCTCCTGGCCCATGCGATGCACGCGAGCCGTCCGTTGATCCAGCACGGCCGGGTTCCACGGCACCTCCAGGTGGACCACAGTGTCGGCCGCTTGCAGGTTGAGGCCCGTACCGCCCGCGTCGGTCGAGAGGAACACGCGGCAATCTGGGTCGTCGCGGAAGCGCACCAACAGCCCCCGCCGGTCCTTCGACGGGATACGGCCGTGCAGCACCGTGTAGCCGATGCCGAGCCGGTCCAGCACCTCGGCCGCTTTTTGCACCATCGTCTCCCACTGACTGAAGACGACGGCCTTGTGCGCCGGGTCGGTGGCCAACTCCTCGATGCGGGCGGCGAACTCGTCGAGCTTCGGCGACACGTCGATCGACTTGTCGAAGAGGTAGGTGCTGTCGCAGAGCATGCGCATGTTGGTCAGGCAGCTCAGCACGCGCTTGCGGTCCAGGTCGCTCAGGAACGGCTTCGCCACCAGCCGCACCAGCGCCCGCCGCTGCTCCTCGTAGGGGCCGCGCTGCTCCGGGGCCATCTCGACGAGGACCGTGCTGTCGGTGCGCTCCGGCAACTGGCCGAGGACATCGGCCCGCGTGCGCCGCAGGAAGATCGGCGACAGCTTCTCGCGGATCGCGTCGAGGTTACGGTAGCCGACGAGGTTACCCTTTGCGTCTTCGAGGCGGTGGTCGCTTAAGAACTGGAATGCGGGGCCGAGCCGGCGGTCGTCGACGAACTGCACGATCGAGTACAGTTCTTCGAGCTTGTTCTCCAGCGGTGTGCCGGTCAGCACCAGAGCGTAGCGGCTGCGCAGCTTCTTGACCGCCCGCGAGGTTTTCGACTCCCAATTCTTGATGCGCTGGGCCTCGTCGAGGACGACCATGTCGGCCCCCCAGGCGTTGATGGCGGGCAGGTCGCGCGTCGCCTGCTCGTAGTTGATGAGCCGGTAGAACGTCGGCCGCTCGTACTGCGCCGCCCGCTCCTCGATGCTGCCGTCGATCACCTGCACCGGACGCGACGTGAAGCGCTGGATTTCCGTCTCCCACTGGTACTTGACCGACGCCGGGGCGACGACCAGCACCTTGCCGATGTTCCGCAGTCGGGCGAGCAGTTCGACCGCGGCGAGCGTCTGCACCGTCTTGCCGAGGCCCATGTCGTCGCCGAGGATCGCCCGGCCGCGGCAGGCGGCGAACGCCGCGCCGCGGAGTTGGTAGTCGTAGAGCGGGACGGTCAGCAGGTCCTTGAGCAAGGGCGGCATCTGCCCGGCGTCGAGGGCGG
>CAZNSL010000121.1:0-10239 GCA_964574975.1 uncultured Alcaligenaceae bacterium
CGGCGACCCTTTATGGGCCCAATTCCACTCCAGGACAGAACCGTCCTGGCAGACCGATACCAGGCGGTCTTCGTCGAGGAACTCGACCGACCACACGGCCTCATCGAGTAGCGCGTGTTTTACGTTGAACTGAAAGTTTCGCTTGACCGTGAGTTCGGCGTGGCTACCCAAGCGGCGGTGTCGGCCCTCGACGTAATCCCATGCCCACACGTGGCCGTCCATCGAGCCGTATGCGACGCGCCGGCCGGAGGGCGAGAAGGCCATCGCCCAAATGCTCCGTTGTTTGGCCACGTCGTCACTATCCTCGGGCGTCGTGGCATTGAGAATTTTGCCCGTCCTGCGGTCGATGACAGCCGCCGTGCCGACGAACTGACCGTGCCCGCCGACGGCCACCTTCGTTCCGTCCGGGGACAAGGCGAATGCATAAATGTTGCCGCGGCGCTCGCGGTAGATCGACCACCTCAGCGTTGCATTCTGCTCTGGACGAAGGGTCCTGCCGTCCCACGACCAGGAATGAATGACCTTGTCGTCGCCGCAACTGAGTAGATGCTCGCCGTCCGGCGTGAACCGGATCATGTCGCACTCGCCCGTCCGTCCGGGAGTGTCCACGATCAACTCGGTTTGGAAGGAGAAGCGCGCGTCTTGGGCGCGCACCGGCAGCGTTGCGGCGAGGAGTAAGAACGCGAACCGGCATGACGACATGCCCACGACCCCCATAGCCGCGCCGGCGCGCGGCAGTGCTTTCTGGTTGAACGACGCTCGCCCGGAGACCGGACACGCCAGGCGGGTATTTCTTTCCAGTCGTTGCGTGGCCGACCCGCGCCGTCGGAACCCGCAAGCGACGCGATGACGAGACAGTGTCATCGTACACGGTTTTCCAAGCCGCGTGGCCACGGCCAGACCGGGTTTGCGTGGGGCATGAAACCGACCTATAGTTTCGTAGCGTTCCAGCCCGTCGACGCCGGGTGGAATCGCTCAAGGATCGTCGATGATGGGACTTCCGGACGCCGCGACCCCCCGAGCCGACTGCTCGCCCGACGACGAATCGTCGGACCGCGATCTGCTCGAACGGTTCCAGCGCGGCGACCGCGACGCGGCTGCTCAGCTTTACCTGAAGTATGCCGAGCGTCTCCGAGCTCTGACGCGCCGCAAGAGTTCGTCCGCCTTGGCCTGCCGGCTCGACCCCGACGACATCGTGCAGTCGGTGTTCCGCAACTTCTTCCATGCCGCCCGCGAGGGCGGCTACGATGTGCCGCCCGGAGAGGACTTGTGGAAGTTGCTGCTCGTCATTGCGCTCAACAAGATTCGCGCCCGCGGCACGTTCCATCGCGCCGCAAAACGCGACGTGCGCCGCACCCGACGGATCGAGGGCATGGATCCCTACACGTTGGCGAAGGAGAACTACTATGGCCAGTCGGCCGCTACATTTCTGCGGCTCGTGGCTGAGGAGGCACTCGACCAGTTGCCATTACTCCAACGGCAGATCGTCGAGTTGCGAATCCAGGGCTACCAGGTCCACGAGATCGCCGAGCGCACCGGCCGGAGTTTGCGCACCGTCGAGCGGACGCTCCAAAACTGTCGCAAGCAACTCGCCACTCTGTTGACCGATCATGAACCAACCGCACCCGACCCGACGGCCGAATGCGACTGCGGCTTGGATTGAAAGAGAATCGTACATCGAGGCATTCGAGTTGGCCTACCAGGCCGACCCGGCCGTCGATATTGCCGACTTCGCACCTGCCACCAATCACCCGTTCTACCTCTCAGTCCTCGAAGAACTGGTCCGCATCGACCTGGAACATCATTGGCTGTGCGGCGAGCCTCGCTGGCTGGAAGAATACGTCAGCCGCTTTCCAGAGCTAATCGAAGCGTCGGCTGCCGTGCGGACGCTGGCGTTCGAGGAGTTTCGTCTGCGCCGGAAGGTCGGGCAAGCTCCGACGGCGGACGAGTATTTGATCCGCTTCGGAATCGACCCGTCGCGGGCGATCCGCGACGACTTGCCCGATGAACCGTTGCCAGGCCCGCAAACGCCCAAGCCCGTCGCAGAACGGTTCGCTCACGTCATGGCCACGTTACCGCGCGTGGGCGACGAGTTCCTCGGATACAACCTGACGGCCGAACTCGGAGCCGGGGCGTTCGGACAGGTTTTCCTCGCCCGGCCGAAGGGCCGCCTGGGCCGACCCGTCGCCCTCAAGGTGGTACAGGACTCCGGCGGCGAGTTCGCGGTTTTGAAGCGCCTCTGCCACCCGCATGTCATGCCCGTCGAAGCCGTTCACATGGCTGGTCCGTTCTGCGCCGTACGGATGCCGTACTGTGGCGCGGTCACACTTGGGCACGTACTGGAGCGGGTCAAGGGGCGACTGGAGAAGCCGACGACGGGACTGCCGTTCGTCGAAGTTTCGCGGCCGGGTTTTCCATCGGGCGGCGATGTTGCGACGGGTGCGGCCGTTCGCACGGCGCTCTGTCGCGCGACGTACTCGGACGCGGCACTGTGGGTGATCGCACGCCTTGCGGATGGGCTAGCGCATGCCCACGGTCAGGGTATTCTGCATCGCGACCTGAAACCGGCCAACGTGCTATTGGCCGATGACGGCCGGCCGATGCTGCTGGACTTTAACCTCGCGGTGGACGCGGCCGTCGACGCCTTACCCGGCGGCACGTTGCCGTACATGGCTCCGGAACAAATCGACGCATTCGTCAAAGGCACGCACTCACCGGACGCGCGCAGTGATCTCTACAGCCTCGGAGTAATGCTGTATCAGATGCTGACTGGGCGCTTGCCGTACCCGCCGCGGGAGTCGTCGGCGGAAGGAATAGCAGCGGCCGTCGCCGTCCGACGCTTGCCGCCAGCCAGCGTTCGGCTCCTCAACCTGACGGTACCGGAGTCGACTGCCGAGTTGGTTCGTCGCCTCCTCGACCGCGACCCGTCACGTCGTTTCGATTCGGCCAGCGCATTGCGTGCGGACTTAGACGCGCGCCTTCCTCATATGCCGCCGTCGGCCGCGCCCGACGGGTGGGTGCGCCGTATGATCGGGTGGATCGGTGGTCGGCCATAGCGGACCATACTCGGCACACTTCGAATCGCGTATCCTCGATCGTTCGCCCGTCTATTCGAGTTGCCTCGAACTGCCCCCGGCAGGGATCGAACCTGCGACCTACGGTTTAGGAAACCGTTGCTCTATCCACTGAGCTACGGGGGCCTCAACTAACGGATTGTGTCAACCTAGCCGGAGTTCGCGGAAATCCCAGGGCGTTGGGTGACGGTCGGCCATTCCTTAGCGACCAACTTTGAAATTTGCGTCGAAAAACACACATCTCGGCCGTGTCTGTCTCGCTCGATTGGCCGATGCACAGGCGGAGACTTCGAATCCGCATGCGAGGATCGCTTGTGCGCTGCACGATTCCGACATTGTTGCTGGTCGTACTGCTACCGAGAGGCCTACGGGCCGGGCCGGTTACCGACGCACCGTACACTCCCAGCGCTTACCCAGCCGCCATCGTGTTAACGCCGTCGTGGTGGGACTTCCGCGCCAATCACCGGCCTGTGTCCGTGTCCGTCTGTCCGTGCAATCGTTACCCGACGGTACCGCCGACCTTTAAGCTCAGTCAGCCACCCCCACCGCTGCCACCGTTCGCGTGTCGGACTCCGCCCTGTTGCGGCCCTGGAGTACCAGTTCCCGGTCTACCGCCCGGAAAACCAGAAGCCGCTCCGTCGACTCCGCATTCGCCACCAACAGCATCGACGACACACGATCCGCGCCAGGTGCCGCGAATGCCTCCGCGGAATTGACCGCCAACGGAACCTCTCCATAACGGCCGATGAGGTTCGTCAAACTCGGAACTGCTGCCTCACACGTTTGCAGTAGTAGCGGCTGTGAGCTATGCCGCCATGCTGCAATAACCGGAAGGATATTGCCAAAGGGCGTAGGTCACAGGCCGTCGAGTAGTACCTTCGCTTCTTTGGCGGCCGCAGTGTCCGGGTAGTCGAGGACAATCGCGTTCAGACGATCGCGGGCTTTGTCCTTTTTGCCGTCCTTGATCAAGTCCTTGGCCAGCACGAGTTTTGCGGCAGCGGCTTTCTCCGCGTCGGCCGGTTTCGGCTTGAGGAGTTTGGAGTCCGGTGGCGGGATCGGTACGGCCTTGACCACGGTGGGGGCGGGTCGTGCCTTCCGCTTATCGCGGTACTCGCGCTCTTGCCGTGCCCGGTCGCGCAGCTTGGCAATCTGCTCCTGCTTTCCCCATACCTTTTCCATGAGTTGGTAGCCGACGGGGTCGTAGCTCTTCAGATCGTCGGCCGTCACCGGGAAATAGTTGCACTTGTCGAGATAGGCGCACGAGATCTCCGCGAAATACTCGCGCTCGTTCATCCGTGCGTACGCCTTCCCGTACAGATCGCGGTCCATCGCCTGCTGGTACGCCTTCTTCACCTCCAGGTTGTCGAAGCGGAGGAAGTGGTGGTGGGCGGTGTGGCAAAGTTCGTGAAGCAAGATGATCTGGTCGCGGTTGCGGCCCGACTGGTGCATCTCCGTGAGCCGTTTGAGCGTCATGACCTCGACGGCATTCAGCTTGAGTTGCTTGACGAGCGATTCGCCTGCGACAGCCCTAGGCGACCCGGAGCGATATAGCGCGACCACGCGACCGGCCCGCTCCTTTTCCTCCTCGTCGAGGTTTACGCCGGGAGGCAGGTCGTCCCACTCGACGAAGATGCGGACGGTTTTCATCGCTGCCAGGATTTTCGGTACGAGAATCGTGTTCAGAGACTTCAGCTCACCTTCCAGAACTTCAAGCGGCCCGATTTCGTACTTGCCCTTCGTGGCCTCGATCTCCGCGAACACCTTTTTGTTGATGAGCAAGTAGAACCCTTCCACCGTCCGCTGTTCGTAGCCGGGTACATCGATGCCCTTCGACTTGACCTTTGCCGGCTGGGCTGGCTTTTCCTGCGCGGGCGCACCGGTTGCAACGACAAAGGCGATCGCGGCGACGGCGATTGAGCGAGTCATGGGGCAAGACCTCCCAGGATGACATTCCTCCTTTTCCATTGTCGATTATCGCCTCGCGCCGTGCAACTAGTTTCGTTCGTTCGGTACGATGATCGTATGCCGGACTTCGAGGACCGCCTGAAAGATCGCGCCCGTGCCTTGGGCTTCGCACTCGTCGGGATCGCACCGGCCGTCGAAGCCGACGGCTTCGGCCGGCTGAAAGACTGGCTCGCCCGCGGCTACGCCGGCACGATGGGTTACATTCACCGACACGGCGACGCCCGTCGGCATCCATCTGCCGTCCTGCCGGAGGTGCGTAGCGTCGTCGTAGTCGCGTGGGACTACGCCCACGCAGAAAGCTCGAATCGGAAACCTGAACATGGCACACCTGTGGGAAAGGTCGCGCGGTATGCGGCTGGGCGCGACTATCACGATATCCTCCGTGCGCGGTTGAACGACCTTCTCGATTGGGTGCGTTCCGAACGGCCGTCGTGCTCCGGCCGTGGTGTCGTCGATACCGCGCCGCTCCTCGAGCGCGATTTTGCTCGCCGGGCCGGCCTCGGATGGTTCGGCAAAAACACCATGCTCATCGACAAGCGCTGCGGCAGCTATCTGTTGCTCGGCGCACTCCTTCTCGACCTCGCGCTTCACTACGACGAACCGCACGCCACGAGTCATTGCGGTACCTGCACTGCCTGCCTCGATGCTTGCCCCACCGAAGCTTTCGCCGGACCGGGATGGCTGGACGCTCGCCGTTGCATCAGTTACCTCACGATCGAACACCGCGGCGACTACGAAGCCGCCCTGCGAGGCAATGTCGGTGACTGGCTGTTCGGCTGCGACATTTGTCAAGAAGTATGCCCGTGGAACCGTCACGCTACGCAGGACGCCGAACGCCTGGATGCGACAGAGGTCTTGCGACTCTCCGACGACGAGTTCCGCGCGCGCTTCCGCGGCACCGCCCTCTTTCGCTCCAAGCGTGCCGGACTTGCTCGCAACGCAGCCATCGTCCTCGGCAATTCCGGCGATCCGGAGGCGTTGCCCGCACTCCGTGCGTCACTGGCCGATACCGATCAGGGTGTACGCGAGGCAGCGATCTGGGCCATCGCGCGAATCGAAGACCGTACACCATGAAGCGAGCCGCACTCGTGGCAGTCGCGTGCATCGCCGCCGGCCTGTGTTGGTTGGCGATCCGCTGGCCTACCAATCGATCGTTACCCAGCATCGTGTGGGTACGCGAGTTCAAGGAGGCTGGTGCCGTCATGGCCGCTCCCACGGTCGACGGGACGCGGCTGTACGTCACGGCCGTCTGCGACCGCGGCTTGACCCCGGGCGGAGCGGTCCATGCACTGGACCGGCGCACCGGCAAAACGGTTTGGACGTTCGATGACGACGGGGCGATGGCGCGGTCGGCGTGCCCGCCGCGAGTAGTTGGTGAACGCGTCTACTTCGGCGACGGGTTACACGAAGCCCGCGAAGCAAAGTACTATTGCCTCGAAGCTGGTACTGGCCGCAAGCTCTGGGATTTCTCCGCCGGAGGGCACGTCGAAGGCGGCGCACTCGTCAGCAAGGATCGTATCGCGTTTGGGGCCGGCGACGCGGGGGCGTATGCGCTCGACACCGACGGACGGGTGCTTTGGCATTTCGCCGAACCGGTCCACATCGACACATCTCCGGCGGCCATCGGCGATGCAGTAGTCGTCAGTAGTGGCGTCAGCCGCCGTTCGTCGCTCCCCGGACTGTTCACATTCGCGTCCGCGACGGGCGCGAAGCTCTGGGAGGTGCGGACGGACCTTCCCGCGTGGGGTGGCCCAGTCGTCACCGAAGGGATCGTCGTGTGTGGACTCGGACATTTTCGCAAAGCCGCCGGGCGGCCGGACAACGGCGCGGTGCTGGCACTCGACGCTCGCGACGGTCGTGAGCTGTGGAGGTTACCGATGTCGGCGGCCGTTGTCTCGATGCCTGCCGCAGATGACCGACTCGTATACGCCGCCGATGTGAATGGAACGGTGACCGCGATCGAACTGCGGACTGGGCACGCCGTGTGGACGCATTCACTCAACGCTTCCGTGATTGCCGGATTGTCGCTCGCTGGCGAGACGCTACTCGTCGCCGAAAGAACCGGCCGGGTCGTGGGCCTTCGCGCCGCAGATGGGCATCTCGACTGGGAATTCGACGTGGCAAAACGTACTCAGCAGCCGGCGGTACTGACGGCGACACCCGTCGCGGCGGACGACGGGACTGGGAGGCTCATACTGTATTTGGGGTGTGAGATTGCATCGGGAGACAGGAAGGCTGCCGTTGTCTACGCTGTCCGCCTGCCGTGAGTTCGGGGTGCCCGCATGACGAGGCGTCGTTGGCCATGGGTTCTTCTGGTAGTACTCGCCGCGGTCGCGGTCGGTGTCTGGCTGGAACCGACGGGTATCGCTCGAGGTTACTTGAGTGGCGAGCCGAGGTTTGACGGCAAGCCAACGAGCGTGTGGGCATACCGTTTGCGCGACGACAACCCGGCCGTACGAGAAGCGGCCCGGCGGCAACTCGCCAATGGCGATTCCGAAGCCGTTGCCGTCCTCTCCGACTTGCTCCGCCAGCGGCCGGGAGACGACTGGTCCTCAGCTCTGCGACGCGTTACTGCCGCCGAGTTGCTCCGCGACAAGGGTCGACAAGCCGCTCCCGCTGCCGCGGCGCTGGTGGCGGCGCTCGACGACACGGACTCCAACGTCCGTTTGGCGGCAGCCGAGGCGCTCGGCCAGATCGGTCCCAGCGCCCCCGAATGTTTCGCCGGCCTCGTTGCGCACCTCGACCGCGGCGTGCCAGTGATCCGCGCCCTCGCTCGTTTCGGTAGCGAGGCGCGAAAGGCCGAGAGCGAGTTTATCGCCAGATTGTCCAACGATGACGCAGCGATCCGCTGGAACGCCGCCCGTGCCTTGGGGAAAATCCAAGCGGGACCGGCCGGCGTGGAAGCGCTGGTGCGGGTGCTGACCGACAAGGAGGCGTCGGTACGGGAACACGCGGCCGAAGCGCTCGGCGACATCGGACCTCCGGCCGCGACAGCCGTGGTACCGCTCGTCAACGCATTGAACGACGAGTACTTCAAGGTTCGTCGCGATGCGGCCCGGTCGCTCGGCAAGCTCGGCCCGGCGGCGAAACCGGCCGCCGACGCGCTTCGGAAACTGTCGACCGACCCCGAGTTGTCGGTACGCGACGCGGCTGCCAAGGCCCTCAACGAGTTGGGTGAAAAACCTAATCCTTCCAAGTGACGGTGGCCAGGATTTCGCGGCCCGACGCAGGGGCCGCGCGGTCGCCGTTTCCGAACGATAGTGTGAAGAAGTACACCCGCGAACCTCGGCGTACCGCGACCGTTTCGCGGCGCTGGGACTGATCGGCGAGGGCGAAGCGTAGCCCCGGCTTGCCGCCTACCGTTTCGGGCAGCGGTCCGGCCGTGACGCGCCACGGTGCCAACGCCAAATGCTGCGCCAAATCGGTACCTTCGGGAAGATCGGCGGCAGTGACGTTGAACTTGGCCGGCTTATCGCCGTACATCAGTCGGTAGCCGACTACCTCAGCTTCCTTCGGTATTTTGCCCGTCGGCAGTGTCCCACGGCCGAATTGGGTCCAGCCGTCAGGGGCGCGGAAGCGCAGTCCGATGGCGTCGTCCTGGAAAAGCGGGCTGGCCGATAGAGCCGGAGCATGTGGTCGATTGGAACATCCGGCGACCGCGGCCAGGAGCAGGACAACGAAAGTACGGGACATCGTCTCCACAGCGCTAGTAGTCCGAGTCGTTGATCGTTTCGCCGCCGCTGCGCGTGCCGAGGGCCTGTAGCAAGACCGGATGGATACTCGTCTGAAGTCCGCGGACTGACCCGTCGCAGAACGCGAAGAAGACAACGGTGCCGTGCGACGAAAAGAAATCGTACGGCTCCGACGTGTCAGAGTTCAAGAACCGCAGCGCGAACCGAGCCGCCGCACCGGTCGTATTCGGCAACACCATCGACTGGACGACCGGCGCGTCCGGCGTGGTCAGCATCACCGTCTTGGGGAGAACGCCTGACCAGGCCGCTTGCGTCAGCCATGCGGCCCGTTCGCCGACGGCCACGGTGGTACTCGTGCCGTCGCTGATGTCCGCGATCTTCACCTTGCTGTTGCGCCAGAATACGCCAGTGCCGGTGTCGGGGCGAGGATAGCTCAACCCGTCGAAGCCGCCATGGCAGGCGGCGTAACTGTTCGAGGCCGCCTGATAGGAATCGTTGAGGAAGGCGTTCCTCGCGTAGTACACGCCGGCGTACGGGTCGGACGGGCAAGTGTAGATCGACAGAGGTGTGACGCGCGACTCGGCCCCCGCAGCCCCGTCGATGGGCACGCTAAAATCGATCTGCGAGTACAGCGCCTGTTGCTCGACGTACGGCAACAGGATGGCCGCCCAACCCCATCCCGGTCGAACGGGCGCATCGAAAACGATATTCGGCGGGGGCTGATCGCGGATTCGCAGCGGCCTGCCGGGACGCGGGGGTGGGGGTGTCGCGGGTACCGTATTTTCGTCGAGGTACGACGGTGGGAACGATCCCTCCGCGTCGTGCCTGTTATGCAGTCCGAGAACGATTTGCTTGAGGTTGTTGCGGCACTTGGTCTGGTTGGCGGCTTCGCGGACTTTTTGGACGGCCGGCAGCAACAGGCCGATCAGCACTGCGATGATGGCGATCACCACCAGCAGTTCGATCAGCGTGAATCCGTTGCGTCGGCGCGTCATGCCGGTCCCTCGTGCGGATATTTCCTATGGTCCGGGAGGGAACGGCTGCTGTCAATGGCGGACGAGTGATTTCGATGCCGGTCGTGACGGTCGCGCGGGGCGTGCGGGCGGCCGGCGGAGTTGCCCGGGGTTTCTCATTTTACCATCACGCAGAGGCGGGTACACTGACAGTGATCCCCGAGTCCGCGCCCGATCCGCCGCGAGGCTTCTTCCCTCATGCAATTGGCGCAGCGCCTGGTCCAGAAGGGCCAACTCAACGAGGCCGACTTGCCGAGGCTGGCGGAAGCCCAACTCGCCAATCCCGACAAGCCGTTCCACGAACTGCTCGTCGAAAAGGGATTGGCCAAGGAACAGCACGTCCTCGACGCCCTCGCGGAAGAGTTCGGCCTCGACGTTGTCGACCTCACGCAAACGCAAGTCGCGGAGGAAACGCTCCAGGCGATGCCACTCCGCCTGGTTCACCGCAAGAACCTGATGCCGATCAGCCGCGAGAACGGCACGCTAGTTGTAGCT
>CAZNSL010000122.1:0-10202 GCA_964574975.1 uncultured Alcaligenaceae bacterium
CGTCGGCGGCATCGGCATCATGAACATCATGCTGGCGACGGTGACGGAGCGGACGCGCGAGATCGGCATCCGCCGGGCGCTCGGTGCGAAGCGGCGCGACATTACCTTGCAATTCCTCGTCGAAGCCGTCGCACAAACGACGATCGGCGGCGTCGCCGGCGTCGCCATTGGTCTCGGTTCCGTGTACGCGATCCCGTACCTGTCGGAGTTGCTAACCGGTTCTCACTTGCCAGCGAAGATTCACCAGGATTCGATCTACCTGTCGCTAGCCGTGTCCATCGGCGTCGGTGTCCTGTTCGGCCTGTACCCGGCCCAGCGGGCGTCGCTGCTCGACCCCATCGAAGCGCTGCGGCACGAGTAGATTCCTGCTCCTCAGCACGGCGTTGCGAACCGAGCCGGAAGCGCGAGCGACGGTCCCTATCGCAAATGGCCGTCGCTCGCGCTTCCGGCTCGGACTGGTCCGGCGTCAGATGCCGCCGGCCTCGTTGATGGCGCTGAACGCGTCGTTTGCCATCGTCCGGTAGCCGGCCTCGGTGCTGTCGATCTGGCCATTGCCGTCAGCGTCGTACAGCAGACCGTTGCGCGACCGCGCGTTCACCGCCAACAGCAGGTCCATCACCGACACGCTCGTGCCGTTGGCCACGCCAAACGCCGCGCCCCGATTGCCGACGTTGAACGTCCGCGTGCCGACGCCAGTCGCCGTCACCTGGAAGCCGTAGGCAGCGGCCGTGGTGCCGGCCAACGTCTGGTTGGTGACGTACACCGCCAGGGCGGTCGCCATGACCTGAGCATCGGTCTTCGGCGGGCCGCTCGGAGACGACTGACCGTTGCGGGCGAACAGCGTCTTGTAGAACGCGGCCACATGAGCGTTGTTCATCCCGTCCAGGGCCGCGTACATGTTGGGGAACGTCGCCGCCAGCCAGTCGCCGAGCTGCGTGGCATTCGGCCCGCCGTTGAGGGCCTTGATGAGGTTCTGACCGTTCTTGTTCTGCCAGAAGCCGATGGTGGCCGTTTGGCCGGCGGTCACCGACCCACCGTTAGACGGCCGTTCGCCGAAGTTGTAATCTTCGGCCAGCTCGCCGGCCGGCAGGACGATGCCGGAGAACGCGTCGTTCACGGCGTCGCTGCCGACGATCGAACCGCCAATCGTGCCGAGCGAATCGCGGCCATCGACGAAGCCGGCCGGCTGTTCCTGCGAGACCACGAAGCCGGCGGCACCGCTCGGCCGCAGGTTGGTGTACGCGTAGATGCCCTGGGCGTCGGTCTGCGTCGTGCGGCACACCCAGCTACCACGGTCGTCGAAACCGGTCAGCGTGACCGTCGCTCCGGAGATGGCCTGCTCGCCGAAGTTGACATCGCCGTCGTCGTTGAAGTCGGCCCAGACGAGGCCCTGGACGGTGGCCGGAGCGAGGACGTTGACCTCGGCTGTGCTCTCACTGCCGAGGAATCCGCCGTCGCCGCCGTAGACGGCGCGGAGCGCGTGCGACCCGACCGCAAGGTCGATGCTGCCGAGCGCGAGCGTAGCGACGCCGCCAATCAGGCTGGCCGTCCCGAGAGCCGTCGTGCCGTCGTAGAAGGTGACGGTGCCGGTCGGAGTGCCGCCGCCGGGGGCGGCGACGGTCGCGGTAAGGGTGACGCCATCGACGCCGAACAACGGCGTCGGGGCGGAGGCAGCGAGCGTCGTGGTGGTCGCGTGATACGGGACCGTGAGCGTCGTTAGCGTCACGTCGCCGTTGGCGTAGCTGATCCGGAACTCGTAGCCACCGACGGCAATGGTGCTGCCTTCGGGCAGGCCGGTGAAGGCACCGGATAGGGAGTTTGTGGAATCGACAACGATGTGGATTCGGTCAACGGTGGAGGTGAACGCCGCACCGAGATCGAGGGTTAACGAGCCACTAATCTGTATGGTCGCGCCCGTGACTGACGCTGATTGCGTGCCGAGGGTGCCATCGAGTCCGTAAACAAGTCCGTTGGCGAACTGGACGGTGTCCCCGTCAATGACCGATCCGGCGGCGGCGGCGAGCGGACCTCGCGCGCGGATGATGGTTCCCGCCGCTCCAGTCACGCGGCCGGTCCCGGTCACGGTCGTGCTGGCAATGTCCGATCCACCCTCGCCAAGTACCAGCGTACCAGTCTGAATGGCCATTAATCCGTCGTTGACTGTCTCAATCGAGAACCAGGCTTCGCCGCTCCCACCGGCAGCGGTCACCGTCCCCGTGTTGCGGAACATGGTCGTCGGCCGACCGTCGCTTGCGATGTATGCGTAGTTGGCCGTGTTCATCGTCAGGGTGCCTGCGTTCTGCATCGTCGCGTTGTTGACCAGAGTGACGATAGCGGTCAACGAACTCGATGTACCCGCCGGCAACTCGAGGGTAATAGCATCGAACATCGGCGTGTAGTTACTACGGCCGAACAAGGCGGCCCCGCCGGCGGCGATCAATCGGCCGCTGCCGCCAGACCCCATCAGTACACCGCTCTGGCTGTACGCGCCAGTGACAGTAAATGTGGCCCCAGTCTTAAGTCCACCGACCAAGGTCATGCTCGGCAGCGTCGTCGCCGCCGGATCGAGCGTGGCAGCACTGAGGTCCAGTACGCCGGCAACAATGTCCAGTGCCCCCAGTCCGGCGACCTCGCCAGTCAACGACAGGTCGGAGCTGGCCTGGAGTTGAGTAGCGGTGCGGGCCCGGTAAAAGCCAGCGATGGTACCACCGTTGGCGAAACCGACCCAATCGCCGTCGATCACGGAACCGGCGGGGGCGGTGATGGCGGATTGGATCAACAGTCCGGTGCCCGCCGCGCCAGTGACTTGGCCGGCGGTCAAATCGGTCAGGTAGCCATTGCCGGGTCCGCCCACTACCAACGTGCCAGCTTGCAGGGCGATCAGTCCACTGTCGAACATGTTGCAGGGGAAGCGGGCCAAGTCGCCGACGTTCACTGTCACCGTGCCGGTGTTGACGAACCTCGCAGGCAGCAGGTCGCCGCTGAGGGTGGCATAGCCGGCCGTAGCCAGTGCCAGGGTGCCGGCATTGATCAGCACGCCGCCGGCGCTCAAGTTGAGGGTGCTGCCGTTCCAGGTGTTTGATGTGCCTGCGGGCAGTTCCAGCGTGAACCCGTCGGCAATCCGGCAACGCAGGCCGTTGGTCGCACCAATCAAGGTGGTCCCGCCTTGGGCGACCACATGACCGGACCCGCCGACGCCGGCCAACACGCCGCTCAAGAAGAACGGACCGGCGACGGTGAATGTCGCTCCGGTCCTGAGTGTGCCTTCGACCACCAGGCTGGGGACGTTTGTCGCGTCCGGGTTCAGCGTGGCGGCGCTCATGTCGAGTACGCCGGGAGCGTTGATCACGAGCGGCCCCAGCTTGTCGATCGTACCGCTCATCGTCACCGTCCCACTGTGCTCGGGCACGGTCGTATCGTTGGCTCGGTAGTATCCCGCGTATGTGCCGCCGCCGAGCCGCAGGTGGTCGCCGTCGATCACCGAGCCGGCGGTCGCCGTCACCGACCCTAACCCGATGGTGGTGCCGGGGTCGCCCAACATCTGGCCGGTATGATTGCCGCCCGAGATGCCGAGGGAGCCGGCATGGACGCGAATGGTGCCGCTGTTGACGACCGCGAGCGAGAACTGTGCGATCCCGGCGACATCGACGGTGATGGTGCCGCTGTTGACGAACGGGGCGGGCCCCGGATCGCTGTAGATGTAGATCGGCTTGGAGGCCTCGGTAATGGCCAACGTGCCGGCATTGAGGAGCCGACTGCCACTGGCCAGGCCAATGCTGCCGCCGGTCCAGGTGCTGGCGGTGCCGGCGGGCAGTTCCAGCGTGAACCCGTCGGACAGCAGGCAGACACCGTTGGTGGAAGGTGCCGACAGCGACGCCCCGCCGGCGGCGATGAGCCGGCCAGCACCGCCGACACCGAACAGTCGACCCTGCTCGTCGTGGAACAACCCCGTGACCGTGAATGTCGCACCGGTCTTCAACACACTGCCGTTCAGGGTCAGGCTGGGCAAGGTGGTCGCGTCCGGGTTCAGCGTGGCGGCGCTCATGTCGAGTACGCCGGGAGCGTTGATCACGAGCGGCCCCAGCTTGTCGATCGTACCGCTCATCGTCACCGTCCCACTGTGCTCGGGCACGGTCGTATCGTTGGCTCGGTAGTATCCCGCGTATGTGCCGCCGCCGAGCCGCAGGTGGTCGCCGTCGATCACCGAGCCGGCGGTCGCCGTCACCGACCCTAACCCGATGGTGGTGCCGGGGTCGCCCAACATCTGGCCGGTATGATTGCCGCCCGAGATGCCGAGGGAGCCGGCATGGACGCGAATGGTGCCGCTGTTGACGACTGCGAGCGAGAACTGTGCGATCCCGGAGACATCGACGGTGATGGTGCCGGTGTTGACGAACGGGTCGGATGTCGGCTCGCTGTCGATGTAGATCGGCTGCACTGCATCCGTGACGGCGAGGGTGCCGGCGTTGGTGAACCGGCCGCCACCGGTCAGGTAGATTTTGCCGCCGGACCAGGTGTTGACCGTCCCGGCCGGCAACTCCAGCGTGAATCCGTCGGCCACCTGAGAGAACTGGTTGAACGGGGTGGACAGGGCCGCACCGCCCGCGGCGACCAGCCGACCAGTCCCGCCGACGCCGAACAACTTGCCCATATGGGAGGTGAACGGTCCGGTGACGGTGAATGTCGCTCCGGTCTTCAGCCCGCCGGTTAGGAAAAAGCTCGGCAGGGTGGTCACGCCCGGGTCGAGGGTCGCTTGCGACAAGTCGAGTAACGAGTTTTCGACACGCAATTCCCCTATCCCGGCAACCGTGCTGGTCATCGTCACTGGCCCGCCGTGCTCGAGCAGCGTCGTCGCGTTGGCCCGGTAATACCCGGCCACGGTACCGCCATACAGCGCGACCCGGTCGCCGTCGATCGCGGAGCCGGCTGCCGCCGACCCGCTCCAATTGATGGTCGTACCGGGGTCACCCAGGAGTTGGCCGGTGAAATCGCCCCCAACACTAAGTGTGCCGGAGCGGAGGTGGATGGTGCCGCTGTTGACCAGGCGCAGATTGAAAAAGGCGTTCCCAGACACGTCCACGGTGATGGTGCCGGTGTTGACGAACGGGTCGGATGTCGGCTCGCTGTCGATGTAGATCGGCTGCACTGCATCCGTGACGGCGAGGGTGCCGGCGTTGGTGAACCGGCCGCCACCGGTCAGGTAGATTTTGCCGCCGGACCAGGTGTTGACCGTCCCGGCCGGCAACTCCAGCGTGAATCCGTCGGCCACCTGAGAGAACTGGTTGAACGGGGTGGACAGGGCCGCACCGCCCGCGGCGACCAGCCGACCAGTCCCGCCGACGCCGAACAACTTGCCCATATGGGAGGTAAACGGTCCGGTGACGGTGAATGTCGCTCCGGTCTTGAGAGTGCTCGATAGCGTGAACGAACTGTCTACAGTCGAATCGGCTACAACTTCCAACGAGCCGCCCGACAGGGTAAACGCCGCGCGATCCGTCAGACTGTGAACCGTATCGTTCCCCGACGAGTGCGTCACGGTGAAGTCGTTGGCCCCGAGATCGATGACGGCGTCGTCGGCCGCCCCCGGCACGCGGTTGATACCCGTTCCCTGTTCCTGCCAGTTGGCCGCGGTATTCCAATCGCCGCCTGCGGGGTTGATCCAGGTCAGCGTACTCGGCTGGGTCCGGTCCTCGAGCAATTGCAGCCGGGGGCGGAACACGGAGCGCCAGGATCGCGGCCAGCGCGCGGTCGGGGTCGGACGGGTCGATCGCGTCGAATGGAACCACATGGGTCGAGTCTCCAAGTAGAGGGGTATCCGTCAGTCAACGAAACTACCGATCCGCGTCTCGCGGTACTGCGAAGCGAATGCAAGACGCGTCGGTGGGGCGTCGTTCGTGGTCGCTGGCGTTACTTTGCCTTTTCGAACCGTGGAGCTGACGCGACGTTCGGCTCGCGCGTCCAATATGCGTTGGAATTAGTGGTCGCGAGCCGCCGCCCACCGTCGGTGAGGCGGAACGGCGGAGCGCCGTAACCGAAATCGAACACGCCGGGGTCGCCGTCCAAGCGGCAGTCCGCGTTTAGATCGGCCCTCAAGTCGCAGTCGTGATCGAGTGCCATCGCGCGACCGTCGTCGGCGACGTAAACGTACACCGGCCGCAATCGGTCGCCTTCGGCGTACCAGTAGCCGACGACTTTCCGGTATCGTTCCAATTCGGCCGCGCTGATGCGTCGATCGGCCACGGCGGTCGGACTCACGAGCGGCGGCGGGTCGGACGTCAAATGGTGGAAGGCCCGGCCCATCGCCTGGACCGAATCGAGGTTCATCGACCAGGCCAGTCCTCCCTTGTCGTTCGTCCACTGGACCGGCCGATTCAGTTTGATCCGCTTCCAATCGCCCTTGGCGAACTGGTCGAGATCGCACGTTAGCCCGCCATGCCTCTCGTCGTACCGCAGTCGCGTGCGCGACGTAAACAGCGTCCTCTTCAGCAGTGTGTGATCGCCTTCGAGTTCCACGACCAACCGCGGACCGTCCTCGGCGACGCGGGTGACGCGCGGTTCGCCGCCGCCGAGGAGCATCGGCTTGAGCGCCTGCACAACCTCCGGCAGCACCACGCCGTGCAAGACGCGCAGGTTGCGCTGGCGCAGCGTGTCGGTCGGCGGCGGTGGTTTGGCCGCCGACGTGAGTTCGGGCCGGCGTCCCAAGTACGCCCCGTAACCACCGGCGATGGCGGCCGCGAGCAAGGCGACCGTCGCAAGTTTCTTGTGCCCGGTGAGCCACGCGAGTGCCGTCGCTCCGATGGTCAGTGCCGGCCGCGCGGTCGTCGCCGCTTGCAGCGTCGCTGCTATCACTGCCGGCGATGCTTCGGACGACTCCGCTAGAACAATGGCCGCCGCGGTCGTTGCCCAGCCGTGGCCGGCTTGAACCATCGCCTCGCGTAGCATCGCCAATGCCCGGTGGATACGGCTCTTCGTGCCGGCTTCGCTCAAGCCCAGTTCCTTCGCCGTCGCAGCGATCGATTCGCCGTTCGAATAGTGGGCCGTGATCGCTACTCGGTAGCGATCCGGCAGGCCGGCGACGGCCTGGAGCACCGCTCGCACCACCTCCGTTTTCTCGGCCCCGTCCGACACGGCGACATCATTCGCGACGGCTGCTTTCGCCTCCGCCGCCTTCCGGCAAAGTTCGCGCCGCCGAGCGCGCCGCCCGGCGCGCAGGGCGGTACGATCCAGCCACGACGATAAGGCGGCACCGTTGCGGATCGATCGGGCGTTTCGGGCAAGGGCCACAAACGTCTCCTGATACACCTCGTCGGCAGCCTCGGCCGAGCCAGTTTCGTGTAGACCGCGTACGTAAACGCGGCGGCCGAAGCGAGCCATCAGAGCGCGTAGTGCGTCCGGATCGACGGGCTGGGCCGCGATTCGGGCCAGCAGCGCATCGTCTGGTAGGGCGGCGTATTGGCTTGTGGCCAGCCAATGCACCAATCGACTTAGCGCGGTCTGTTCATGCATTCTTTGCACCTTAATGAGGCACGCAGTTGCCGGACGGTTGCAAAAAAGAAACGAAGTCTACAGAACGATGGTGAATGACGGCGCGGCGAAGGAGTTTGCTTCGTATCGTAGACAGCATCCAGTGTCTCCGACACGTTGTCCCGCTCGACGACGCACGTAATGTCAATGTGTCCTACAGCAACTGTCGGCACGCCCGTTGAACGCGAGCTATTGTGCCCCTCCCATTGCCGGAGCCTCCCATGACGACCGCCGCGAACGATCGCCGCGAGTTTCTGCAAACCGCCGTCGCCGCCGGGGCCGCCGCCGGGTTGGCGTCCGTCGCCGGGGCCGACGAAACCGGCAAACACGGGCTGCCGCTGCGGCCGCTCGGCAAAACCGGCGAACGGGTGTCGTGCCTGTGCCTGGGCGGCTGGCACATCGGCTCGGTCAAGGACCATGCCGAGGCGATCCGCATCATGCATGCGGCTATCGACGAGGGGATGACGTTCTTCGACAACTGCTGGGATTACCACGACGGTCACAGCGAAGAGATTATGGGCAAGGCCCTCGCCGAAAGCGGCCGGCGATCGAGGGTGTTCCTGATGACCAAGAACTGCGGCCGAGACGCCGCCGAAGTTCAACAGCACATCGACGATAGCCTTCGTCGGTTACAGACCGACTGCATCGACCTCGTGCAGTTCCACGAAATCAACTACGACAACGACCCCGACTGGATCATCGAACGCGGCTGCCTCGACGTGATGCAGAAAGCTCAGAAGGCCGGCAAGGTGCGCTACATCGGTTTCACCGGCCACAAGGATCCGCACATCCACCTAAACATGCTGGCCCGGCATGTCTGGGACACAGTGCAAATGCCCGTTAACGTGTGCGACTACTTCTACCGTAGCTTCATTAAGCAGGTGATTCCCGAAGCCGCTCGGCGCGGCTCGGCCGTCCTCGGCATGAAGAGCCTCGGAGGCGGTAAGGGACAGTTCGTCCTCAAGAAAGTCTGCACGGCCGCTGAGGCTCACCGCTTTGCGTTGTCGCAGCCGATCGCCAGTCTGGTCGTTGGCATCGACTCGATGGACGTCCTCAAATCGAACGTCGCCACGGCTCGTAACTTCAAGCCGTTCGAAAGCGATGAACTCGACGCCCTCTTGGCGAAGGTGCGGCCGGAGGCGGGCGATGGCCGCCACGAACAGTTCAAGTGTACGCAGGCTTTCGACGGCCCGCACCACCGGCAGCAGCACAAGCTGTCGAAGCAAGACGTTGGCGGTTGAGCGTCACTTGACGAGTTCTAGCACGTCCCACAGGCTGGGGTCTTCGGCATAAGGAAAATCGCTGCCGACGCTCAACGTCTGCTCGCCGAGTTCCGCGTCGCGGACGGCGTAGAAAAAACCCAACCGTGGATGTTCATCCGGGTCGAACCCGGCGAGCGCGGCTGCCGGCAGAAACAACTCGACGCGCCAACCACCCTTGACCGGGCCACCGCGGAACGGCACCGATCCGTCGGCGGCGAGCGGCGCATCTTGTAAAGCCCGGTGGACCTTCGACTGGACGAACGCTGGTTCGTCGAGTTCCGTTCCGCCACCGACAGGCAAGACGTGAAACTGGTGGCAAGTACGGCTGGCGCGGTGGCCAGCGCGCGCGTCGCGGGTATCGACCCACACCGCGAGTCCATCGGATGAGCGCGGGTGGTTCGCGTTACCGCGCGGCGGCTCGTCCTTGCCGCGAACGGTTGCCTGGATGCCCAGACCGAAAGCGTTCCACGCAACGCGGACATCAGCGAAATTCGTCGCCCCATCCATGGCGGCGTAGTTCTCGAGGCGGCACGATTCGGGCAGGTCGATGAGCCGCTCGTCGTCGTTGAGCGGCAGTTTCTTGACGTACTTGCAAGGATGAGCAACGCGGGTCAAGAAGCGGTGCGGGATCAGCGGCATCGGACGCTCCGTGTCGGGCGGCGAAAGGATACTGGCCCTTCAGTCCCCGCTCACCGGCTTGGCCGCCGTTTGCAGCAGGCTGCGCTCGAGGACTTCCTTAGCCCGGTCGAACTCGGGCTGCCAGTGGATTTCCGGCTGGCCAGTCGCAAGGCAGTCGCGCAGTTTTTCGAGCGTGTTGCGGGCCATGTGCGGGCACTTGTTGCACGCGCAACTGATGCCGGGGACCGGATGGTAGCGATGTCGCGGGTGCTTCGATTCGAGTTGCCACAGCATGTTCGCTTCGGTGGCGACGAGGAAGTCCGTCGGTTCGGCGTAGCCTCCAGCATGCCGGATCATCGCTTCGGTGCCGCCGATGAAGTCGGCGTGTTCGCGCACGTTCGCCGGGCACTCAGGATGGGCCAGGGTCTTCGCGTGCGGCAGCTTCCGCTTCATCGCCAGCAGGTCGTGGACGCTGAAGATCTCGTGGACCATGCACGAGCCGTTCCACAGGATCATTGTGCGGCCCGTCACTTCCTCCAGGTAGGAACCGAGGTGGCGGTCGGGTACGAACAGGATTTCCACGTCCGGCGGCACGCGGCGGATGACCTCCTCGGCATTGCCCGACGTGACGACCCAGTCCGACAGCGCCTTCACGGCCGCGGTACTGTTGATGTAAGTGACCGTTTGGAACTTGCGGCCGTTGATGCGTAGCATCTCCTGGTAGCGGGCGAGCTTGTCGGCCGGGCACGAATCGGCCAGCGAGCATCCGGCATTTAAATCGGGCAAAAGAATTTTTTT
>CAZNSL010000123.1:0-10118 GCA_964574975.1 uncultured Alcaligenaceae bacterium
AGGTCTACGCAAAATTGCGGATCGTTCAGGTCTGAGGGCAATCTTCTCACTCCAGCGCAACCCGCGACCACTTTCTTGCGAAAAACCCTCCTAACCGGCCGAAACCAGTAGCGACGACACCCGCCGCAAGGTACGATTGACGCACTGGGCTGCCCGACCACGGCGGCCCAGTCCGACCCCCGCGGCTCGTCATGGCCACGTTGACATCGACGCATCAGTTCCTCGACGCCGTTCGCAAGAGCGGCTTGGTCGAGTCGGCGGCCCTCGATGCCGCCGTGAAGGCGTGGGAGCAGACCGGCGATATGCCCGGCGAGGCGAAGAAGCTCGCCGGCCTGTTCGTCCGCGACAAGTTGCTGACGCGCTTCCAAGCCGGCAACCTGCTCCTGGGCAAGTGGCGGGCGTTCTTCATCGCCGGCAAGTACAAGTTGCTGGAACCGATTGCCTCCGGCGGCATGGGACACGTCTATCTGTGCGAGCACGTTCTGATGCGGCGGCGCGTAGCACTGAAGGTGCTGCCGAGCAAGCTGCGCGGCAAGCCGGCGGCGCGCGAGCGGTTCCTGCGCGAGGCGCGAGCGCTGGCGGCACTCGACCATCCGAACATCGTCCGCGCCCACGACCTCGACTGCGAGGGGGACCGCTACTTTCTGGTCATGGAGTACGTCGAAGGCGTGAGCCTACAGGAATTGGTGGCCAAGCTCGGGCCGCTGCCGCCGTCGCGGGCCGCCCACTACGCGACGCAGGCGGCCGTCGGCCTCCAGCACGCCCACGTGGCCGGCTGGGTCCACCGCGATGTGAAGCCGGCCAACCTCCTGATCGACCGCAACGGCACCGTCAAGCTCCTCGACCTCGGTCTGGCGAAGCTGCTCGAAGACGCCGAGCCGTCGCTGACCGACAAGTTCGGCCCCAACTCTCTCGTCGGCACCGTGGACTACTGTGCCCCGGAACAGGTCTACGAGGGTGGTGTCGCCGACATCCGCACGGACGTGTACGCCCTCGGCGCGACGCTCTATTACCTCATGTCCGGCCGGCCGCCGTTTCCGACCGGCACGCTCCAGGATCGCATCCGCGCCCACGCCACCGCAACACCACCCGACCTACTTGCGGCGCAACCGGGTGCGCCGCCGGAGTTGGCCGCCGCCGTCGCCCGGATGATGGCCAAGGACCCGGCCGACCGGCCTCCGACGCCGGCCGCCGTCGCGGAACTGCTGCTGCCGTGTGCCAACGGAGCGACCGACCTCGCGCCCGACCTGGCCGCACTCGGCGTCGGCGACTCCGATGGCCGGTCGTCGTCACTGGCGGCAATTCGGGCGGCCCTGGAGCAGCGGCTAACGCCGACGGCCGTGATCGTCGCCAGCGAAACGCGATCCGCCGCGCCTCCCCCGATGCCGCTGACCTCGATGCCGTCGCCTCCGGCCCCGACGCATAACCGCTGGGCGTTGCGCTGGGCCGCGATAGCCGGTGCCGCCGCCGCGCTGGCGGCCGCCGGCTGGCTGGCCGGAGCGCGGTTCGGCCATTCGCCGCCATCCGCCTCCGAGCATACCGAGCTTCCCGAACCGTTCGCCGCGGAGGTGCGGCGATTCGTGGGGCACGCTGCCGCAGTCGAGAACGTCGCGTTCGCGCCCGACGGTCAGTGGATGGTGTCGGCCGGGCAGGACAAAACCGCCCGGCTGTGGGACGTGGAAACCGGCCGCGAACTGCAGCGGTTCGTCGGCCACGACAACATGTTGCGCGGCCTGGCAGTCCTGCCCGATGGCCGGTGCGCCGCGACGGCCAGTTCCGACCGGACGACCCGGCTGTGGGACCTGGTCACCGGGGCAGAATTGGCGCGCTACGACGACCACGCGGCGGCGGTGATCGGCCTGGCCGTGTCGCCGGACGGGACCCGCATGTTGACGACGGGAGCCGATCGGGTACTGATCTGGCGCGAACTGCCGAGCGGGCGCGTACTGCGGCGAGCCAATGCGACGGCGTCGAAAGCATGCGCGGCGGTGCTGCCGGACGGGCGGCGTGCAGTGACGGGCGGCCTCGACGGCGTGGTGACGCTCTGGGATATGGAGACCGGCGAGGCGCTGAGGGAGGTCAAGACGCCGAAGGCGGTCTGGCGGCTAGCGCTGGCACCCGATGGGCGGACGGTCGCATTCGGCAACGGCGCGTCGGTGTTTCTGTGGGATGTGGCGGGTGGCCCACTTCGCCCGTCGGAGCCGCAGGGGACGGCGAACATCGACGGCGTAGCGTTCTCGCCGGATGGCCGGACGTTGGTGTCGGCGGGCCTGGACGGTGCGGTGCGGCTGTGGGACGCGGCGACGTTGCGACCGCGTGGCCGCTTCGCCGGCCACGCCGGCGAGGCACTGGGTGTGGCGGTGTCGCCGGACGGGCGTTTCGCGGCGTCGTGCGGCCGCGACAACCTGATCCGCCTGTGGCGGCTACCGTAAGCCGCCGATGCGCGGGCCGCGCTACTCGCCTTGGCCGTACGGATCGTGTACCATCGCAAGGATGCTCACGCCGCGCGGCTGGTGGTTCCTCCTGTTCGTCGTCACGTTCCTCGCCATGGGCGCGATTCTCGCCCTGCGCAACGTCGCCACTCTACTGTTGCTCGGTCTGACGCTGCTGGCGTGGTTCACCTGGGAGTGGGCGAGGTTCGCCGTACAGGCTCGGTTCGCCGCCCGCAACCTGCGTCTCACCCGCCACCTCGGCGACGAACGTGGCGGCGTCGGCACCCTCTGGGCCGGCCGCTCCTTCACCGTCCGCGGACGGCTTGAACTCGCCGGCTCGCTCGGCCTCGCCGCCGGTTACGTCACCGACCGGCAGCCGGCCGGGGCCGATGTCGATGCCGACGCGGACCTGCGCCGGCCCGTGCCGACCAAGGCCGGTGACGCCGTCGAGTGGGCGTACCGCGTTCACTGCCCTGCCCCCGGTACCGTCCGATTCGAGGGGGCGCGGGTGCAACTGGCCGACCCGCAGGGCTTCTTCGCCTTCGAGACGTTTCTCCGCGCCCCGGCCGTCTACCCGGTGCTGCCGACTCTCGTCGATGCCGAGGCCAAGCAACGGGCCGACAAGCGCTTCAACCTCCTGCCGCCGCCGGGCGTCCACCGCCACCGCCGGCCTGGCTCCGGCAGCGAACTGCTGGACCTGCGCGACTATCGCCCCGGCGACCCGCCGAAACGCATCGCCTGGAAGGTGTCCGCCCGCAAGGACAAGCTCATTACCCGCGAGTTCGAGAGCGAAGTGCCGCTGCGCTGCACGCTGTTCGTCGATACTTCCGATGGCGTCCGCCTCGGTCCGCCCGGCAACAACGCCCTGGCGCAGCTCGTCGCCATCGCCGCGACCGTCGCGCAAGCGGCCGCCGCCAACCGCGATCTCGTCGGCCTTGCCCTGTGCGATGAGGTTGCGACGGACTACGTCGCTCCGGCCCGTTCGCCGGCCCACACGGTCGAGTTGCTGCACCGGCTCGCGCACGCCTCGGCGCTGGCCCCAGCGACCGAGGCGGCCGAGGTTGCGTCCCTGCTCGAACGCGCCTACCCGTTCGCGGCTACGGTCTACCCCGACCTGCTCGACCCGGCCCTCAACCACTTCCCGGTTTGGCTGCCGCTGGTGTCGCCGCAACCGAGTTGGACCAAGCGCCGGCCGCCCACCCGCGACGCCTGGCTCCAGGCGCTGCGAGTCCTGGCCCTGGCACTGCTCGTGGCCGGGGCGCTGGTCGCGTGGATCGAAGAAGGTGCGGTCGGCGCGTCTGCGATGATCGGCGGAGCGGCCCTGTTCGTCGGCAGTTTCCTGGTCGGGGCCGTGTGGTCGCTGCTGTCGTTCACGAGCCGACGACGGGCGGCGTGGCGCAAGCGTCTCGCGGCCCTCATCGCCACGCTGGAGGGATCGCCACCGGGGGCGCTGCCGCTCATGCTCGAGGACGACGCGACCTGCGCCGCGGCGCTCCAGCGGTTCCTGGCCGCGCATCAGGTGCCGTACGACGTGCCGCTCTACGATGCTCGCGGCCGCTACCAGTTCGCCCGGCCGGCTAAGGTCGGCGTGCTGGCCAAGGCGCTCTTGCGGGCCGTCGGCCGCGGCCGCGACAACGAACTGTTCGTCGTCTTGGCCGACTTGCTGGAACTCGACGAACACCTGACGCCGTTGGAGAAGGCGGTGCGGGTGGCGCGGGCGCGACACCACCACGTGCTGATCGTCTGCCCCTGGCCGGCGGGCCTGTCGGTCGACGACGCGGCCGTCCTGCCACCGCCGGGTGCGACGGCGGCCGAAGTCGTGCGGCACGCCGGGGCGGCGCGGGCACGGCGCGGCTGGGCGGTGTTGCGGCGAGCGTTCGGCCGGCTGGGCGTGCCGGTCTTGAGTGCTTCGGCCGGCGACCCGGCCCGACTGATCCTCCACCGGCTCGAACAGCTGCGCACTCTTCAGGGAGCCGGCCGGGCATGAGAACCACCACCACCGACGCCTCGGTTGGGCCGATGCTGGCGCAAACGTACCTGTTCGTCGGCCTCGGCGCGGTCGTTGGCCTGGGCGTTGCGCTGTTGCAAATCGGGGCGGAGCCGTGGGCGGTCCTTCCGGCACTGATCGGCGGTGCGGGTCTGGTGTTCCGCTGGCGGCTGGCGACGCTCGGCGTGTTTTTGGCCACGACGTTCGCCTTGCTCGCGCCGCGGTTCTTGTGGGGCCACTTCCGCGATACGCGGCCACCGCCGACGAATGTCGAGATGCTCCTGTGTGCATCGACCCTCGTCTACGCGCTGGCGCACTACCGGCTACTGGCGCTGGAAATCGGCTTGTTCTCGGACGAGCCACTCCGGCCTGCGACCGAGCCGCCGCGTTGGAGAAAGCTTGGCCCGTTCGCGCTCGGCCGGATTCGATCAAAGCCCGCGCCGTCGCTGCCGCGGCCGATCGACGTGGCGGCCGGCCGCGAATTGCCCAGCGCGCTCACCGCGGCTGCGGGGGCGACGCTCGCGGCGTTCGCGCTGTGGGAAGCGACGGCGGCGATCCGGCCTCCGCTCGGCATCAAGCGGCCGGACTGGCGCGTCGGTCAGACAATCTGGGTGGTGACCCTGATCCTGGTGGCGGTGACGGGCATTATCGGTTACTTCGGCTGGCGTCGGCGGTCAGCGGCTGAGGCGGAGTTGTACCTGCGCGACGTATTCTGGGCCGAGACGCGCCAGGAGCAGCGGCGAGTCGGCCGCTGGCTGGCCTACGGCCTGCGGCGGCGCGAGCGGAGGGGGCGGGCGTGAGCTATTCCATCTGGGTGCGCGAGTTGGCCGGGTGGGCGCTGGTGGCTCTGGGGCTGATCTCGTTCGTGATGGTGTACCTGTTCCTCTTGGCGGGGAAGGTCTTCGAGTCCGGGTCGCTGACGCTCTTCGGCATCTTCATCTTCCGCGGCGGCATCCACCTTTTGAAGGTCTCGCTGGCCGCTCGCGTCTGCACCGAAGCTCGACGGACGCCGGCCGGGAAGGGTTAAGTCGGCTCGCTAGCCCGGAGCACGCACGATGGGACGGTTACCCCGTCGCTCGCGCTCCGGGCTGGCAACGTCGTACCGCCCGACTCGCGCTTGCTTCACCGCGCGACGACGACTATCCTGGGGTAGTGCCCGCGCCCGCCGCGCTCGGAGGCCGCACCGTGAACGGACCCCTGCCGCCGCCGCCGGCTCCACCGGCCCCCGTCGGTCTGAACGACGACGACGGCTCGGCCCGCCTGCGGCTGCGGCTGCGTCAGGTATCCCTCTCGGCCGCCACCGTGTTCGCCACCGCGTGGTGCTGCACCCACGGCACCGTCGCCGCGGTCGTGTCGCTCGCCGTTGCCAAGCACGTCCTCGTCGCCATCATCGTCATGGGCATCGACGCGGAGCGCGACGCAGCGTAACGCTCGCTGCGACGCCGTCGGGTACGGGCGGCCGCAGTTTACGTTTGGCGAGGAGGGTGGTATGCTTGCGGGAAGTATGCGTACCCAACTGATCCCCGTGGACGGTGGCCCGCCGATCGACCTGCCGCGGGAGATGACGCTCGTCGGCCGCAAGGAGGACTGCGACTTGCGGCTCGACCACAAGAGCGTCTCGAAGCAGCATTGCGTCCTGCTGCGCTCCGACGGCTTGCTCCTGGTGCGCGACCTGGGCAGCACCAACGGCACTCGCGTCAACGGCCAGCGGGTCCGACGGGCGGCCCTGCTCGCCAACGATCAATTGAACGTCGCCAGCCTGCGCTTCCGCGTCCACATCGGCCCCGGCGAGGCGGACGTGCCGCCCGGCGAACATACGATGCACATGGACGCGGCCGACGTGGCGGCGATCCTCAGTCAGAAGGCCAAGGACGAATCGTCCGGCGAGTTGCCGGCCGCGCCCGTGAAGGCCAACCAACTCCCGGACGTGTACGCGGATGACCGACCGCCGAAGCCCTAACCGCCGCGTCCGCGCCGTCGCCTTCGACCTCGACGGCACGCTGATCGACACCGAGTGCGTCTTCGCCGAGGCCGCCAAGCGTATGCTCGCGTCTCGCGGCAAAGTCCTCGAAGACGACTTCATGGCCACGGTCCAGGGCACGCCCGGCCGCGATGCCCTGCCTCGCTTCGTCCAGCGCTACGGTCTGACCGACGCCGTGGACGTCATCGCCGCCGACTACCGGCGGCACTTCCTCGAAGTGTTGGCCGTCGAGACATCGCGGCTGATGGCCGGGGCACGCGAGGCCGTCGAGCGGGTGCGAGCGCTCGGCCTGCCGCGAGCGCTCACGACCTCGTCGAGCCGCGAGTACGTCGCACACGTCTTCAAGCCGCACGGCTTCCTCGACGCCTTCGATTTCGTACTGACCTCAGAGGACGTGACGGTCGGCAAGCCGGGGCCGGAGATTTATCTGAAGGCCGCGGCCCGCTTCGGCGTCGCGCCGCACGAAATGCTCGTGGTGGAGGACAGCCCCGCGGGGCTGACGGCCGCAAAGGCGGCGGGTGCGATGTGCGTGGTGGTGCCGCACGCGGCGACGCCAAGAGACGCCATCGCGGCGGCAGACCTGGTCGCGGAGTCGCTAGCCGCGGTGGAACTGTGGGCGCTCGTGGCGAGAGACGAACAATTAGCCACAGATGAACACGGATAAACACAGATAGATCCAAGAATGGATCTATCTGTGTTTATCCGTGTTCATCTGTGGCTAATTGTTCTTCGTCACGCCTCGCGGCGAGTTGCCCACTTCGTCAGCGATTCCAAGACGCCGCGGCACTCGGACTCCGGCAGGCACTCCAACTCGTCGGCGGCCTCGGTGGCCAGTTCCTCGGCTCGGTGCCTGGCATATGCCACCGCGTTCGTCGCCTTCAAGGCCGCCGCAATCGCCTCGCGGTTCGCCGCCGTCGGCTCCGTCAGCAGCTTGCGGAGCCGGGCCGCCTCGTCCGGGCCGACGCGATGCAGCATGTAGATCGAGGGCAACGTCAGCTTCTGCTGCTCCAGGTCGGTACCGAGCGTCTTGCCGGCCGCCTGTTCGCTGCCCAGGAGGTCGAGCAAATCGTCGGCCACCTGGAACGCCTGGCCGAGCTTGCGGCCGTAGTTCGCCAATCGTTCGACCTGCTCGTCGGTCGCGCCGGCGTAGATCGCGCCGAGCCGACAGCAGCACTCCGTCAGGGCCGCCGTCTTGCCGTCGATGATCTCGAAGTACTCGGCCTCAGTCAGCCGCAGGTTGCCGCGCTCGAGCGTCTGGTGCAGTTCGCCCTCGCAGACGCGGTTGGTCGCCTCGCCGATCAACTCGCAGGCGCGGGCATCGCCGGTCAGGCTCGACAGGTGGAAGGCGTGCGTGAACAGGTAATCGCCTAGCAGGATACTCGCCTTGTTGCCCCAGCCGGCGTTCACGGTGCGGACGTGGCGGCGCATCCCGGCCTCGTCCAACACATCGTCGTGGACGAGTGTGGCGGTGTGGACCATCTCGACGACCGCGCCGAGGATGTGGTGATTGCGCGTAACGCTCCCGCACGCTTTCGCAGTGAGGAGGAGCAGCACCGGCCGCAACCGCTTGCCGCGGTAATGGTCGAGGTGCGCCAGCATCGCCGCCAGGGCCGGCTTCGGACTGGACACCGTCTCGGTGTACACCTGTTCGACGGCGGCCAGATCGGCCGCGATCGGGGCAACGTAGGCGGCCGCGGGGCGGGCGGCAGGCGGCGTGGTCATCACGCGGCTCATGAGAATCCGACTCCCCACGCGGCCGGGTCCGCCACCCGTTCGCGGCTCAGTTTCAATTCTTTCAATCCTGCGTGAACGATAGCCAGGCGGTGCGTAAAGTCAATCCGTACGTCGGTAAGGTCCGCGTACTCCGCCCGTCTTCTCCTCGAGCCGCACGCCCTCGATGGACATGCCGCGGTCGACCGACTTGGCCATGTCGTAGACGGTCAGTGCCGCGACCGTCACGGCCGTCAGCGCCTCCATCTCGACGCCGGTACGGGCGACCGTCTGCACCGTCGCCTCGATTCGGAGCAACTCGTCCGTCTCCTCGGCGAAATCGAGCGTCACGGCTGTCAGCGGCAGCGGGTGGCACAGCGGGATCAGCTCGCCGGTGCGCTTCGCCGCCATGATGCCGGCCAAACGGGCGACCTCGAACACGTCGCCCTTGGCCAGCTTGCGGTCGCGGACCAGAGCGAGCGTCGCGGGCAGCATCCGCACACGGGCCGACGCGCGGGCCGTGCGGGCTGATTCGGGCTTGTGGCCGACATCGACCATACGGCTTGCGCCGGTGTCGTCGAAGTGGGTCAGTTCGCCGCTCACGGCCAAACCTCGTCGTTCACGGGAGAGACCGCCCCTCCGACGGACAAACCGCCGATGGGGCCGGGAGTTAACACGAAGTCGAATTCGCCACAGATGAACACAGATGAACACGGATCAGAAAGTGGATTCATATTCTCATCTGTGTTCATCTGTGTTCATCTGTGGCGAATTCGGTTTTCCCGCCGTCGGCACGCCCAACTCCGCGGCCGGCAGCACCGGACGCCAAGCCTTCGCCGAAATCGGCTCCGGCGGTGCGAGAAACGGCCCCGGCGGAGGCGGCGTCGCTGGTGCAGGTGGTGGCGTCGTGTCCGGCCGCGGCATCGGCAACACTGATGGGACTGGGGCCGGCGGCGTCGTTGGGCCGGCTTGCGGGGGCACGACCGGCGGTACAGCCTGTGGAGCGATGCGGATCGTTACGTCCTTTTCGGCCTCGAACGTGCCGCCTTCGAGTGGGAAGAACTGCGCCACGATGCGCAGCTTCTCCGTCCGCGGCACCGTCTGCCACGGTAGCGACACGAAGTAGCCGGTCGCGATGAATCCGCTGCGCCACGACTTGCGCAGTTGCAGCGCCGTCACGTCCCATGACGACAACGGCACCTTCAGCCCCTCGGGCGTGATCTCGAACGCAGCGACGCGCAGGGTGCCAGGGGCCTTGATGGCGGTCTCGTCGCAATCGCGCGGCACCAGGACGACTTGTAGCCCCTCGTCGCCGGGGCACTTGTCTTCGTCGAGTCCTCCGGTGCCGCGACCGAGCTGAACGTCTTTGACGAGAGCCAGCGGGCTGCTTGGACGCATTACCGGCTGGACCGAGCGCTCGGCGCGGAGGGTGTTCTCCAGCGCCTGGTTCATCGTCTCGGTTCGCATCAGTGCGGCGCGCATCTCGCGGAGCTGGCGGTCGCGGGTGCGCAACTCGGCCTCGACGAGTTCGGCGCGGTTGTTGGTACAACCGCCCGAACAAGCCAACGCGAGGGCCAGCCAGTAGAGCGGCGGCCTGCGCATGAGGGAGCGGATTCGCCTCCAGGTGCGCGGACCACCGCGATCGGAAATCTCAGATTCGAGATCTCAAATCACTCGGCGGAGCGCGGCGTCGCGGGCATCGGAATCCGTTCCATCACTTGATCCACCAGGCCGAACTCGACGGCCTCGACGGCCGACATGAAATTGTCCCGGTCGGTTTCCTTCTCGATCCGCTCGACCGACTGGCCAGTGTGCTTGGCCAGCAGGCCGTTGAGGATCGCCTTGGTCCGCAGGAACTCCGTGGCGTGGATCAGGATTTCGGTCGTCGTCCCTTCGGTGCCGGCGAGCGGCTGGTGGATCATGACGCGGGCGTGGGGCAGGCAATGGCGCTTGCCCTTGGTGCCGGCCGTCAGGAGCATCGCCCCCATGCTGGCCGCCTGACCGATGC
>CAZNSL010000124.1:0-4646 GCA_964574975.1 uncultured Alcaligenaceae bacterium
CCGCGAGTGGAAGAACGCGAAGCCGGATCGGAAGTATCTGAAGTAGTAACCTTGTCAGCCCGAAGCGCAAGCGAGGGAACCTTCCCCCCTCGCTTGCGCTTCGGGCTGGCATCGGAGTCCTCCCATGCCTCTCGAACTGAACGAAGATGCCGCCGGCGACTGCGGCAACGCGCGCTTCCTTGCCCTGGCCTCCGACTTCGCCTACCTGCCGCCGGACGCCGGCCCGGCTAAATACAAGGCCGAACTCGGCCTCGATGCTACGCTCGTCAGCGTCGACAATACGCAGGCGTACGTCGCCACCAACGACAAGAACATCGTCCTCGCCTTCCGCGGCACCGAGGATCCGACCTCGATCGACGGCCTCAAGGACTGGCTCCTGACCGACGCCGTCAACCTGCTGATCGTGCCGGAGGGCCGGCTCGGCACGGACTTCGCCGCGGCCGGCGTCGGCGCGAAGTTCCACATGGGCTTCATCAACGCCCTCGCCGAAATCTGGGCCCCCGTCTACGCCGCCGTCGAAGCCGAAGTCAAAAAGAGCGACCGCCCGTTGTGGATCACCGGCCACAGCCTGGGCGGGGCGCTGGCGCTCCTCTCCGCGTGGCTGTTCCAGCGCAAGTTCATCAACGTCCACGAAGTCGTGACGTTCGGCGCGCCGATGATCGGCAACGGCGTGGCGACCCAGGCGTTCAACCAGGCGCTCCAGGGCAAGATCTTCCGCTACGTCAACGACGCCGACCCGGTGCCGCTGTTGCCGACGGTCAGCTTGCTCGCCAACGACTTCGCCCACTGCGACCGGCGTATGGGCCTGTCGGACACGGCCGGCAGCGCCGCCGAACTGTTCAAGGCCCTGGCGGCCAAGGTCGTCGGCGGCATCGTCAGCGGTCACGTCGTCGATGAAGTCTGGGGCGAGATTCAGGGCCGGGTGAGCAACCACTTCATCCCGAGCTACCACGGCCTCGTCGAGAAGTTGGCGCAGAAATAGCACGGAAGCGAGACCGGGGCCGGCCGATAACGCATACCGGCCACCCAGGGAAGGGACACGATGAAGCACGTTTTGCTGACCGGCGCGACCGGCCTGCTCGGCCGCTACCTCGTCCGCGACCTGACCGCCCTCGGACTGCCGGTAGCCGTCCTCGCCCGGCCGACCGGCCGCGAATCGGCGGCCGATCGCGTCGCCGCGGCCCTGGCCCCCCTGGGGGCCGCGGTCCCGAAAGTCCTCGACGGCGACATCACCGCGCCAGGCCTCGGCCTGTCGGCCGCGAACCGGGCGTGGGTCGAGTCGCACTGCGATCGCGTCGTCCACTCGGCCGCCAGCCTCGTCTTCTACGGCTCCGATAAGGCCCGCGACCCGTGGCTGAGCAACTACTTCGGCACACAAAACGTTGCGCGGCTAGCCCGCGTCTGCGGCGTGAGCGCCTTCCACCACGTTTCGACGGCCTACGTCTGCGGCACCCGCCCCGGCCCGATCCGCGAACGGGACCGCAACCGCGGTCAATCGTTCCGCAACGACTACGAGGAGTCGAAGTGCGCCACGGAGGACTGGCTGCACGCCGAAGGCGGCTTCGCGTCGCTGACCGTGTACCGCCCGGCCGTGATCGTCGGCGACTCGCACACCGGCTACACCTCGACCTACCACGGGCCGTACCGCTTCATTCAGTTCGCCGCCCTGCTGGCGCAACAGATCGACCTCGACGCCGACGGCAAGCGGCCCGTGCCGATCCGGCTGGCGATGGGCGGCGACGAACTCTTGAACCTGGTGCCGGTCGATTGGGTGTCGGCCGCGATCGCCCACGGCGTTGCGGATCCGACCAAATGGGGCACGACCTACCATCTCGCGCCGCCGTCGCCGACGACCTACGACGACCTGATCGCCGCGCTGCTCGACGCCTTCGCCATGAAGGGCCCGACGCTCGTCGGCCGCGATGGCTTGCCGGCCAACGCGATGAACGAGTTGGAGAGCGCCTTCGCCGATTACGTCGTCGCGCACAGCGAGTACCTCGGCAGCGAACCGCACTTCGACACAACGAACACCCGGCGGGCGTTCTGGAACCTGCCCTGTCCGCCCGTCGGCCAGGCGCAGTTGGCGACGCTGATCGACTTCGCGGTGCGCGACCAGTTCGGCAAGCGCCGCCGCAATCGGGCGGCGTGAGTTCCGTCATTTCGTAGGGTGGGACGAGCTTGGCGAGTCCCACCACGAAAGCTCAGCGACTGTGCCTTTGCGGTGGGACTCGCTCCACTCGTCCCACCCTACGGACTCAGCCCTATAACGACTCCATGACCGCGTCCGACAACCCTCTCGTCAGCCGCTACGCCTCGCGCCAGATGGTCGAACTCTGGCAGCCGCACCGCAAGCACTCCACTTGGCGGCGCTTGTGGCTCGCGCTGGCCGAAGCCCAGGCCGAACTCGGCCTCACCGCCGCCGATGGCGTCACTCCGCGGATCGCTCCCGAGCAGCTCGCCGAACTCCGCGACCACCTCGACGACATCGACTTCATCCGCGCCGGGGCCTACGAGTCGCGGCTGCGGCACGATGTCATGGCCCACATCCACACCCTCGGCGAGGCTGCTCCGCTGAGCCGCGACATCGTCCACCTTGGCGCAACGAGTTGTTTCGTCACCGATAACGCCGACCTGATCCTGATGCGCGAGGGCCTGAACCTGGTCCGCGATCGGCTCGTCGGCGTCATCGACGCATTGGCCCGCTTCGCCGAGCGCTGGAAGGACTTGCCGACGCTCGGCTACACGCACTTCCAGCCTGCGCAACTGACGACCGTCGGCAAGCGAGCGACCCTCTGGTGCTACGACTTCGTCCTCGACTTGGAGGAGATCGAACGGCGGATTGCGGGCCTCAAGTTCCGCGGAGCCAAAGGCACGACCGGCACGCAGGCCAGCTTTCTGGAGCTGTTCCGCGGCGACCACGACCGCGTCCAACGATTAGACGCACTCATCGCCGAAAAATTGGGCTTCGCCACGACTTACGCCGTTACGGGGCAGACCTACACGCGCAAGGTCGATACGCAAATCCTCGCCGCGCTGGCCGGCGTCGCGGAGTCGGCCCACAAGTGCGCCACCGACCTGCGGCTGTTGGCCCACGAGCGCGAGATCGACGAGCCGTTCGAGGCCGAGCAGGTCGGTTCGTCGGCGATGGCGTACAAGCGCAACCCGATGCGCTGCGAGCGCATCTGCTCGCTGGCCCGCGTCGTACTCGGCGTGCCGGCGGTGGCGGCGCAGACGGCTGCGAACCAGTGGCTCGAACGCACGCTCGACGACTCGGCCGCTCGCCGCCTCTACATCCCGCAAGCGTTCCTCGGTACCGACGCCGTGCTTAGTCTGATGCTCAATGTCGCGGCAGGGCTGCACGTCAACGAGGCGGTCGTGGTCCGCAACGCAGTGGATACCCTGCCGTTCATGGCAACGGAAAACCTACTCATGGCGGCCGTCGCGCGCGGCGGCGACCGGCAAGAATTGCACGAGCGCATCCGTCGGCACAGCCATGCGGCCACAGCGCAACTCAAACGTGGGGAAACGAATCCGCTCGTCGAGCTCCTGCAAGCGGACCCCGCGTTCGCCGGCATCGACTTCACGGCTGAACTACGGCCCGAACGCTATGTCGGACGGGCACCGCAACAGGTCGAAGAGTTCCTATCCGAGGTCGTCGCTCCGATCCGGCAGCGCTACCCCGAACGGCTCGGACAGGCAGTTCACGTCTCGGTCTAGACTCACTAGACTTCCCAAAACCCCATCCAGGAACGCATAAGCGCAGTTTCGTAAAACTATTCCGATTAGGAAGATAGCACAGATTGAGCAAGTTTTTCCGATTTTAGCGACGGCAAGGGGTGTGCGAACTAGTACCTAGCAGGTACACATACCGTCCCCATGTTACGGCCCGGCACGAGTCGGGTCACACCGAGGTGATCGCTTCAAGAAGGAGAAACCTGGATGTACACCTCGCTACTCGGACTCGCCCTGACGGCCGCCCTCTCGCCCGCCGCCAATACCGCCCCAACATGGACGACCGATTACCGCCAGGCCCGCGAAACCGGTGCCCGCGAGCATAAGCCGCTCGTGGTCGTCGTTGGGGCCGAAGGCACGCCGTGGGCCAAGCTGGCCAAGGCCACTGAAGCGGACCCGGCCCTCGCCGCTACGCTCCACGACAAGTTCGTCTGCGTGTCCGTTGACACGGCTACCGAAGCCGGCCAGACGTTGGCCAAGGCGTTCGAGTTGACCGGCCCCGGCCTGGTCATCAGCGACCGTTCCGGTGCGTGGCAAGCGTATCGTACCGCCGGCGAGCTGCCGGTCGATCAACTTGCCCGTACGCTGGCGGCCCACAGCGGCACGGTGACCGAGAGCATGAAGGTATCGCCGGCCCAGGCCGGCGTTGGCTTCGTCCCGGGCACCGTCCCGCCGCAGGCCGGCATGGGCTTCGTGCCCGGCACCGTCCCGCCGCAGGTCGGCGTCGGCTTCGTCCCCGGCGGCGCGCCGGTCGCACAGCCGTATAACCCGCCGGCGCAGTTCTACCCGGGCATGGGCGGCGGCCGCGGCAGCTGCCCGAACTGCCGCTAACGTAACGTTGCAAAAGAACTGCGGCCGGGGGGGGGCCGGTGGGGGGGGCGGCCCGGCCCCGGGCGGTTGGTCGCCGGCCGGGA
>CAZNSL010000124.1:4656-10094 GCA_964574975.1 uncultured Alcaligenaceae bacterium
GGGTCCGTGCCCCTCCCTGCCCATACCTACCCTTTCAAAAATACGTGGGGCGGGTCGGCCCCGTTGGGGGGGCCCCCCCCGCCCGCGGCCGTTTCATCGCCGACCGTTACGAGCGCTTCTTACGATAGCCGAACTTCTGCAGCCAGCGGTCGAGCGTCGGTCGGGTCACGCCGATCAGCCGGGCCGCCAACGCCTTGTTGTTGCCGGCCCGCTGTAGTGCCCGCGGGACGACGTACACCCGCAACAGTTCTTTCAGGTTCACCGGCAGCGCCCCGACCGGGGCCTCGCCCAGCGGGAAGTCGCCCACGTCCAGCACCTCGCGCTCGGTCTGCACCATACCCCGTACCAGGGCGTGATGCAGTTCGCGGACGTTGCCCGGCCAGGCGTACGCCCGCAGCTTATCGTAGGCGGCTGTCGTCAGCCGCACCGGTCGGCGGCACTCGGCCGGCATCCGGGCCAGGAAGTATTTCACCAGCGGTTCGATGTCCTGCGGCCGCTCGCACAGCGGGGGCACCTCCAGGACCAGCACCTTGAGCCGGTGGTACAGGTCGTCGCGGAACTTGCCTTCGAACACGCGCTCGGACAGGTCGCGGCTCGACGCCGCAACGACGCGGGCGTCGGCGGCGACCTCGGTGGCCGCGCCGCGCGGCAGGTAGCGTTTCGTGGCCAAGACGCGCAACAGTCGGCCCTGGAACTCCGGACTGAGTTCGGCGACTTCGTCGAGGAACAGCGTCCCCTCGTCGGCCTCGCGGAACGCACCGTTGGGTCCGAACAATCGTTGCTCCAGCGCGGCGTCGCCCGCGGAACAATCGACGACGACGAACGGCCCGCCGGCCCGCTTACTCTGCCGGTGTAACTCCAGAGCGACCAGTTCCTTGCCGGTGCCGGTCGGGCCGACCACCAGGGCGTTGAACGACAGTGGTGCTTGTTGAGCGATCTGCGCCCGCAGTTTCACGACCGCTGGGCTGTCGCCGATCAACTCATTGGTCGGGACGGCGTGGTTGGTGAGCCGGCGGTTCTCGGCGGCGAGGCGGGCGCGCTCGCGTGCGTGCTGAAGCATGTATGCCAAGTTGCCGACTAGTGCTTCGGCGAAGCGCACGTCGCGGCCGCGGAACCGGCCGTTGGACTTATAGAGGTGGACGGCAGCCAAGGCCGGGCCATCCACGCGGACCGCTACGCCGATGGCGTCGGCGTAGGCGCTGAGGCTCTCGCTTGCCCCAGTCGCGGGAGCGGTGGCACGGCCGGTATCGAGCCAGACCGGTCGGGCGGAGTCGGCGATACGTCGGGTCATCTCGCGGCTGAGGTGGCGATCGACCACGCCGCCTTCCGGCCAGACGGCCTTCGCTACCGGCGCACTGGGGTCGAGCGCGAGATAGCCGGCCACCGTCGCGCCGGTGCGGCGGCCCAGGGCGTCCAGCGCCAGGTGGATCAGGGTGCCGGCACCGTCAGCGGCGGCGGCGGTGGTCATGAAATCGACCAGGGCCGTCAAGTCGTCGGGCGGCAGGGCGGTTGCGGCCGACGAGGCCACGCCGGAGCCGTCGGACGTCAGCGGGCCGTGGGTGCCTGTCGGAAACTCCGCATCGCCGAACTCGATGCGGGTCGAACCGATCAGGATATATTGCCCGGGGGCGATCGGCATGGAACGGCCGACAACCTGGCCGTCGAGCAGGGTGCCGTTACTGCTCCCGTGGTCGGTTAACAGCCAGCGGCCGCCAACGCATTCGAGGGTGGCGTGCAGGCGCGAGGCGTGTTCGTCGACGAGGACGATCGTGTTGCCGCTGCTGCGGCCGAGCGTGACGGGCTGGCCAGGTTCGATACTGTGAACCGATGTCCGGCCGTCGCAAACGACCGTGAGTTTCGCTCGCATCGTTATTCTCTGCCCCCGCCTTTCGGGGGACGCCGGGGCGCAAACCTAGGGCGTGGACCATGGCGAAAGGGCTGGGGGCTGCGAGTATACGCTATTGTGCGCAATACACGATTGCGCCGCAAGGGAAAATTGGGCGAGATTGTCGCTGGATTCTCGCGTCCAGGGTATCGCCGCGCGACGTAAACGTCCGTCGACTGCACGCGTCGGTGGCCGCACAACCCGGCGGGCCCACACCAACTTACGGTTAGTTTCTTCCTCGCCGACTGTTGCGGCGCGGCCACCCATCGGGTACACCTATAATGTCAATCTAGGTAAGATGGATGAACTGCCCGTGCGGCTGCCGGCCGCCGCTTCCCCTCCGAGATGCCACCATGAACGCGCCGCGCCTGATGCGAATCCGCCGCCTCGCCGCCGAGCGGCTCGAAGACCGCACCGTACCTGCCGTCTTCGACGTGACGACCACCGCCGATACCGGCCCCGGGTCGTTGCGGCAAGCGATCACCGACGCCAACGCCATGTTGGGCCTCGACACCATTCGGTTCCTGATCGGCAACGGTGTCCAAACCATCCAGGTGCCAGCCCTAGGCCCCAGCCTGCCGGCCATTACCGACCCGGTCGATCTCGACGGCACGACGCAGCCGGGCTTCGCGGGTACGCCGCTCATCGAAATCGACTTCAATGGCACGCTTGGGCTGCTCCTCGACTTGGGGTCGGACGGCTCGTCGATGCAAGGTCTGGCGCTACTCAATTCCAGCGACACCACGCCTGGCCTGCAAGTTCTCAGCGACGGCAACGCGATTGCCGCCAACTACTTCGGCCTGCGAGCCGACGGCGTCACGTTCCTGGGTAACCTGGGCGGCGGCGTCACGCTCGAAGGCAACGGCAACACCTTTGGCGGGGCGACTCTGGCCGAGGGCAACTTCGTTTCGGGCAACGTCGGCACTGGCGTCGCCATCTTCGGCGGCGTGACCAACAACCTGCTGATCAACAACGTCGTGTCCGGTAACGACATCGGCGTGACCATCTCCGGCACCGGCACGGCCACCAACGACTTGGACAGCAACGCGATCACCGACAACGTCGGGGCCGGTGTGGCGATCTTCGACGAGGCTACCGACAGCCTGATCATTCGCAACCTGATCGACGGCAACGGCGACTTCGGCGTCATCGTCAGCGGCCTGAACACCTCGTTGAACTTCATCGTCCAGAACGCGATTTCCAACAACGTGGCCGGCGGCGTACTGCTGACCGACCAGGTCGATAACACGCTGATCGGCGGCCAAACGCCAGGCGATTCCAACACCTTCGCCGACAACGGCGTCGCCCACGTCGTCCGCGATGCCACGGCCGGCGACGGCAACGGCATCCTGCGCAACGAGTACTCCGGCACCATCCCAGTGATCGACAACGATCCGGACGACCTGGTGGCCGTCCCGCAACTGACGAGCGTGTCGACGGTCGGCGGCTTCACGACGGTAACTGGCGTCATCGTCGGCGGCGTGCCGGGCATGGAGTACCTGATCGAGGTGTACGCCGCGGCGACGCAAGGGCCAGGCGGCGAAAGCACCGGCGGTATCTTCTTCGGCGACACGACAGTGACGGCCGATGCCAACGGCGACGCCACCTTCACGCTGAACTCACCGCAGGTCGATCCCACGGCTTTCTACAGTGCCACGGCGACCGACCTGGCAGACAACACGTCCGAATTCGGTCCCGCCCGACCCGTCGATCCCGTCGTGGTGATCCAGCGTCTCATCGCCGTTGGCGCGGGGCAGGGCGGTGGACCGCACGTCAAGGTCTACAACACCGACGGCAGCCTGCGCTTCCAGTTCTTCGCCTACGACGTGGGGTTCACCGGCGGAGTCCGCGTGGCCACCGCCGACATCGACGGCGACAGCATCGAGGACATCATTACCGGTCCGGGCGTCGGCGGCGGGCCGCACGTCCGCGTCTTCAGCGGCCTCGACGGGGCACTGCTGACGGAGTTCATGGCCTACGAACCGGAGTTCACCGGCGGCATCTACGTCGCCGGCGACGATAGCGGCATCATCGCCACGACGCCGGGCGTCGGCGGCGGGCCGCTGTTGCGGGCGTTCGACGCGATCAACGGCGGCTTCACCGAACTGTTCGTCTACGACAGCGCGTTCCGCGGCGGAGCGTACGTGGCGTTCACACCGGACCTCGACGGCGACGGCTTCGCCGACATCCTGACCGGGGCCGGCCCCGGCGGCGGCCCGCACGTCAAGGCGTTCAGCCTCTCCGACCCGTTCCAACTGGGGCAGTTGACGCTGAACCAGGTGACGGAGTTCTTCGCGCTCGACCCGACCACGCGCAACGGCGTGACGGTCGCCGGCGGCGACTTCAACGGCGACGGGATCGGCGACGCGCTGACAGGCTACGGCATCGGCCAGTTCCAGTTCACAATCGGCCCGGTGCCGCCGGGCTTCGTGCCACCGCCGTTCGGCCCGCCGTTCGCTCCGCCGGTCTCGACGACGACGCCGGTGGTGGGCGTGTATCTGGCGACCGGGTTCGGATTCAACTTCGCCGCGCTCTTGCAGCCGTTCGGGCCGGGCACGGGTGTGGGCCTGAACGTCGCGAGCATCGACCTCAACGGCGACGGCTTCGACGACCCGATCGTCGGCCGGGCGACGGGCGAGACGACGGTGCTGGTGCTGGATGCCGCGACCAGCATCCCGCTGCTGACGCTGGCGGACCCGTTCCCCGGCTTCCTCGGTGGCGTGTTCGTGGGGTAAGGACTGTATCGCCGGGACGCGGACCCGACTTGCGCTGCTGCCTTAGCTCCGGAGGGGCAGCCGTAGGTAGCCAGGGGTGTCAACCCCTGGGAACCGTGTCCCATGTTGGAAGCCCCGGAGGGGCGGCAGGCGTTCCCGCGCGGCACGTCTGCCGCCCCTCCGGGGCTTGGTCGTTGCAGACACCGAATCCAGGGGTTGACACCCCTGGCTACCCACGGCCGCCCCTCCGGGGCTAAGGCAGAAGCGCAACCCCCCGGCAACAGAAGGAGGCGAGGGCTGGCGGCTGAGTCGCCCGCGTCACGCGGTGTACGCGCTGGCGTTCCCACGCGGCCCGCTGTCGGCTATCCCCAAATAAGGAGGCCCGCATACGATAGGATTGCCCACCGACGGAGGACACGCAATGCCGCGCTACGTCATGTTGCTGAACTACACGGACAAGGGTGTCGCCGCGCTGAAAGACTCGCCACGGCGGGCCGAAGACTTTCGCGCCGTGGCGGCCAAGCACGGGGCCAAGGTCGAGACGCAGTTCTGGACCACGGGCAACTACGACGGACTGGCCGTCGTGAGCGTGCCCGGCGACGAGGTCATGGCCGCCCTGGCGCTGGGCCTAGCCCAACAAGACTACGTCCGCACGACGACGTTGCGGGCCTTCGATGTGGACGAGTTCAAGGCGATCTTGGCCAAGATCGGATAAGGTCGCCCGATCGCATTGCGGCCCACCGATTCCGGCTATCGGGACGGCCGCACAAAGAAGCCGGCGGGCGCACCGTACGCCCGCCGGCGGGTCCAAAGCATGGGCACCGGGGAGAGCGGCACCC
>CAZNSL010000125.1:0-10037 GCA_964574975.1 uncultured Alcaligenaceae bacterium
GCGGTCGGCGGTCGCGGCGCTGGCGGCCGAGCGGTTCCGCCGGGCGGCCGGCCGCTGGCCCGCGTCGCTCGACGAGTTGGTGCCGCAGTACCTGTCGGCGGTGCCGCTCGACCCGTACCGCCTACGGCCACTCGGGCTAACGAAAGAGTCGGACGGTGTCGCGGTGATGTGGATGGGCCGCAACGGCCGGGAGAGTTTCCGCCTGTGGGACCCGGCCGTCCGCGGGGCACCGCCGGCGGCGGAATGACGCGGGGTTACGCGGCCACCTCGTCCTCGGGCGGCTCCAGGGCGAGTAGCTTCGCCTTGACCGCGTGGGCGATCATCTCGGCACACACCTCTTCGCCGAGCCGGCCGCCGTTGAGCACCATGTCGTACGGCGACACGTCGTCCGGTCGCTGGTGGAAGTGCTTCGCCAGGAACTCGCTGCGACGGGCGTCGCGCAACCGCACCGCCTCCGCGGCCTCGTCGTCCGATAACCGCAGCCACTGGGCCATGTACGCCACGCGGTCGGCCAACGGGGCGACGACGCGGACGTGCAACGTCGTCGCCGGCGGCAGGACGTAGCCCGCCCCGCGACCGACCACGACGACTTCACCGGACGTACCGAGAGCGAGGATCGCGCGAGCCAACCCGACCACCTCCGGTTCGTCGGCGATGGCGCGCAACCGCAGCAACTGGTCCAGCCGCAGCGTCACCCACTCGCGGGCCGATTCGTCGAGATCGTCGAGGGCGCGGTCGCTCTGGGCGAGGTATTCCAGTTGGTCCTGGTCGAACACCTGCCAGCCGAGCTTTCGGCCGACGCGACGGGCGACGGAACCGCCGCGCGCCCCGGCCTCGCGGCTGACGGCGACGGTCAGCCCAGCCGGCCAGCGCCCGGTGGCTGGGGCGTCTGGCTCGCCGCGGTAACCGTGACGCGGGGCATCGTGGAGGTCGGTCATTGGCATCTCCGGGGTCACGATTCCTCGCCGTACTCCGCCCGCGCGAACGCGAACGCACCTACTCCCAATAATAGCACGGTCGCCAAGGTCAGGACGACCCAAGCCATCGACGCCTCGACTGGCATGTAGACGCTCGGCTTGTCCGGGGCCAGCCCGGCGTCGGTCGCCGCTCCGTAGATCAGGCAGCGCGAGTAGAATACGACGCTGCACCGCTTCATCATACCCGGCATGTCGCCGAGGAGCGTTTCCAGAAAGAACGCGTAGACCAGCCCGATGACCATCGGCCGGCGGAACCACGCCCCAAACAGGTGAAACAGAGCCGCGTAGGCGACGCTACTCATCAGCACGGCCGGCCAGTAGAGCCGGAGGGCCGTGTACCCCGGCGGCCCGGCTGCCAGGCAGATCAGCACAAAGCCACCGAGCGTCAGGCCCAGCGTCCACGGCAGGATCGCCACGTACTTCGCCAGGTAGACCGCCCACCGCGGCATTGGCCGCGATAACAGCCAGACGGTCGTGCGGGCCTCGCGTTCGCCTCCTAGGGCATCGGCCGCGAAGCACAGGCTCAAGAGCGGTAACAGGAAGCCGAGGAACAGCGCGAAAACGACGAGCTTGGTGAACAGTGGCCGCGACGACGCTTCCAGTCCGGCCGCGAACGCCGCCGCCGCCGCTCGGTGCATCGCGGCGGCGTTCGGCGAGAACGGGATGCCCTCCGCGGCGGCCGTATAGTATTGCTCGATGGCCGCGTAGTTGGCCTTGTGGAAGGCGCGCGACCGGAACATGTGGGCGCTCCAGCCGGACGTGAAGCGCACGAACAGTACGAACGCGATCGTCAGGCCGAGCAAGCCCAGCGCAATCCAGACGGCCTGCCGCATCCGCGCCTGCCGGCGCAGGCTCAGGCCAACGAGCGCTCGCCACGCGCGGAAGGGAGACGGGGCGGCTTCCATCGTCGTCGTCATTCCCATGGCTCCGGTTCGCGACGCTTCGCAGAAGCCTTGGAGCGCTCGGACGCTTCCGCGAAGCGGCGCGAACCGAAAACGTTCACTGCCGGCGCCCACCCAACAGGTAGCCCAGGATCGCGTGCGCCGAATCGTCGAGTGGTTCCAGGTGGGCGACCTCGTACCCCTCCTCCAGTACCAGCCGCGTCAGCGCCCGGAAGAACCGCCGCGGGTTGCGCGCCTGCACCCGCAGGCTCGCCCCATCGTCGACCTCAACGCCGACCACGTCGTCCAGGGCCAGGAGTTGCGCCGCGAGTTGCCGCGGGCGGTCGGCGTCGATCCGTACCGTGAGCGGGTGGTCGTCGAGCAGGTCGCGAATCCGCGCCAGCGTACCGACGGCCGCGATCCGGCCGCGGGCCATGATGGCGACGTGGTCGGTCAACTTCTCCAACTCCTCGAGTTCGTGGCTCGACACGAGTAGGCACTTGCCCTGCGCCGCCAGGTCGCGGAACAGTTCCAGCGACTCGCGACGGCCGATCGGGTCGATGCCGAAGAGCGGTTCGTCCAGCACCAGCAAGGCAGGGTCGTGGACGAGGGCCGCGGCTAGCTTCACGCGCTGCCGCATCCCCTTCGAGTAGCCGCGGACGCGGCGGTCGCTGCGGCCCGTCATGCCGACGCGATCCAGTGCCGCGGCCGTGCGTCCGGCCGCCTCGGAGGGCGCGTAGCCGCACAGCCGAGCCATCGCCTCGACGAACGCCGCTCCGGACATCTCCTCGTAGAACGCATCGACATCCGGGCAGTAGCCGACGTTGCGCTTGGCTCGCCAGTCCCAGGCGTCGAGACCGCCGACGCGGACCCGTCCCAGGTCCGGCCGCAGGTGCCCCGTGGCGAGGCGCAAGAGCGTCGATTTGCCGGCCCCGTTCGCGCCGACCAGCCCGGTGATGCCGCCGCGCAACTCCAACGTCACTTGGTTGACGCCGAGAACGGGGCCGTACCACTTCGAGACGCGCTCAAAGAGCAGGACCGGCGATTTGAGATTTGAGATTTCCGATCCCAAATCTCGAACGGCCGGCTCAACCCGCGGCTCTGCGATCGCCGTCAGACGATCTCCACCGCCCGGATCCGCCGGTTCAGGTAAATCAGACATCCTAGACACACCCCTCCGAGGATCAGGGCACCCGTCAGCGGCTCATGGAAGGCGCGGTCGCGCGGCATGCCGAGCAACCAGTTGCCGACGACGTAGGCGTTCGACCATAGATCGATCGTCCGCCAATTCATGTTACCGGTGCGCTGCACCAGCGCCTCGCCGAGCGCCCGCGCCAGGACGAACAGGCCGGTCCAGACCATGATCATCGGTACCGTCTTGCGCACCCAGCTCGCCGTCGTTACTAACAGCAGGCTCAACAGGACCGTCAGGACCGCGCCGTAGCCGAGAATGCCGAGCAGATGGTAGCGGCCGTCCCAGTAGTACGACCAGCCTTCGAGCATGCCGTTCTCGGCCCACAGAAACAGTGCGAAAAACGTCGTCATCGCGTTTACGCATACGGCGACCGCGAGGCACTTGCCGAGGACGTAGTGCCAGCGGCCGAGCGGCTTGGCGAGGTAGAATGGCAACGAGCCGAAGCGGAAGTCGTTGCCGACCAGGATCGAGCCGGCCAGGGCAAGCACGATCATGACGATGAAGCCCTCGTACCAGATGACGTTGCGGTACAGCCGGGCCGGATCGTCGAGTTTGAGCCGGTCGCGGAAGAACGTCAACAGTTCGCGTGGATTGGCCCGTCCACCGAGGAACGGCACCGTCGTCTCGTCGAGCTGCGTGCCGACCCAGTTCATGAAGTAGAGGGCGAAGAAGAAGAACAGAAAGATCATCACCGACGCGGCGTACAGACCCCAGAACAGCTTGCGGCGCACGACCATTGCCAGGCCGGCCCTGGCGATGGCCCACGACGCGGCGAACGGCCCGCGCGCCGGCCCGCGGTAGGCGCGGTAGCTCAACAGCTCGGTGCCTCCGGCGGTCGGGGGTGGGGTGGCAACGGAAGACATCGTTTTTCCGAGCGGGGGTGTCAGCCCTTGAGACTTCGTAGACTCAGAGGGCTGACGCCCCCCGCTCGGCGGAATCCTCGATCACCCGGTGGAACATCTCTTCGAGCGACTCGTCGTCGCGGGCCAACCCGCGCAAGACGACGCCGTGGTTGTCGGCGAGCGAAAAGAAGGCCCGCGTCACGAAGCCGGCCGGGACGAGTACCGCCAACTCACCCCGCCCATTGTTGGCGAGGACGCGCACGCCTTCAAGGGCTAACTCCTCCAGGAAGACGGTCGGATCGCCCTGAATCTGTAAGCGGTAACGGTCGTGCCGCCGGTCGCACAGTTCGCGTACCCCGCCCTGGCCGCGCACCTTGCCGCCGTACAGGATCACCACCTGTTCGCACACTTGCTCCACGTCGCCCAGCAAGTGCGTACTCACGATCAGCGACTTGTCGTGATCGCGCCCCAGGCGGTACAAGAGCCGCAGCATCGCGTCGCGTCCGGCCGGGTCGAGGCCACTGGTTGGCTCGTCGAGCAAAAGCACTGGAGGGTCGTGGACGAGGGCCTGCGCCAGTTTGAGCCGCTGCTTCATGCCGGTCGAATACTCTTCGAGCTTGCGGTAGCGGGCGTCTTCCATCTCCAGGTACGTTAGCACTTCGTGTGCCCGCCGCTGCGCCTGCGCCCGCGGCATGCCACACAATTCGCCGGCCAGCGCGACGTACTCGACGCCGCTCAGGCCCGGCACCAGGGCGTCGGCCTCCGGCATGAAGCCGATGCGGCGGCGCAACTCCCAGTTGTCGCCGCCCGTGAGTTCGATGCCGAGAACGCGACCGGTGCCCTCGGTCGGCGGCAACAGGCCCATGACGAGTTTGAGCAGCGTCGATTTGCCGGCCCCGTTCGGCCCCAGCAACCCGACGCGGCCGGGCTGCACCTGGAGCGTCACACCGTCGAGGGCGGTAAAGGTGCCGTAGCGGCGGGTGACGTTTTGAAGGTCGATGAGCAGATCGAAAGACATAAGACGATTAGCCACAGATGAACACAGATAAACACAGCTAGATACAACGAGATGAATTTGTATCTATCTGTGTTTATCTGTGTTCATCTGTGGCTAATTCCTCGTTCACGTAGTGTAATCCGCATTCAGGCGGACGTAGTCCGGGGTCAGGTCGCACGTCCAGAAGGTGCAGCGGCCCGGCCCCGTGCCGCACACCAGCCGCAGCGACACCTCGCGGTTGTGCTTCAAGTACGCCGACGCCGTGGCTGCGTCGAACGGCAGAGGCGCGCCGCGGCGGTACAGCGGCAGGTCGCCGAGCCACAACGACACGTCCACCTCGTCGAATGGCACCCCCGCGTAGCCGGCCGCCGAGACGACGCGGCCCCAATTCGGGTCGGCCCCGTAGATGGCCGACTTGACGAGTGCGCTTTCGGCGACGGCCTTGGCAATCGTGCGAGCCTGCGCGTCGTCGGCCAGACCCTCCACGTCGATGGTGACGAGGTGGTTCGCCCCCTCGGCGTCGGCGGCGATCAGCTTCGCCAGGTCGGCGCAGACGGCCGTTACCGCCGCGTCGAACGCGCCGATGTCGCGGCCGGCGATCGTCTGGCCCGACGCACCGTTGGCGAACAGTAGCACGGTATCGTTGGTGCTGGTGTGTCCCTCGACGCTGATGCAGTTGAACGACCGTTCGATCGCCTCGCGCAACAGCGATTGCAGCGGGGCCGCCTGCACCCGCGCGTCGGTCACGATGAACGCAAGCATCGTCGCCAGGTTCGGGCCGATCATCGCCGCACCCTTGGCGAACCCCGTGACCGTAACGCTCGCGCCGCCGTCGAGCGTAATGCGGCGAGCAGCCACCTTCGGCCGGGTGTCGGTCGTGAGGATGGCGTTGGCCGCGGCGGCGAAGTCGGCCGGCGCGCCGCCGAGGAGCGTCGCGGCCTTCGGGATGCCGACTTCGAGCCGATCCATCGGCAGTGGCCGGCCGATGACGCCGGTGGATGCGACGAGCATCTGCCGCGGCTCGCAGCCGATTTCGCGAGCGGCCAACTCGGCCATCCGCGCGGCGTCGCGCAGTCCCTGGTCGCCGGTGCAGGCGTTGGCGTTGCCGGCGCAGACGACGACGCCGCGGACGGCATCGTGCGGCAAGCGCTCGCGGCAGAGCTTGACCGGAGCGGCGACGACGCGGTTCTGCGTGAACACACCAGCCGCCGCCGCGGACCGGTCGCTCACGACGAGGGCCAGATCGGCGCGGTCGCGCAGGCCGCAGTGGACGCCGGCGAAACGGAACCCTTCGGGGAGTATGTCGGTCATGGCGTAAAGGATAGTGAATCAAGTTCGTCCGAGCGGCCGGCGGTAGCCCGCGGAGCGTGCGCGCAGCCCGCGGAAGCCGGCCGCGCAGATTTTTGTGGTAAGTATTGAGCGAGTACAGCACTGCCGCGGTGCCGAGGCGGTACGCGCTCGTCTTGTCGTGCCCGCGGCAGTCGCTCGACGTGTGGTTCTCCAGCGCGCAGCCGATGTCGTATTTGCTGTAGATCACCACCCATCGGCCATCGACCTTGATGCCTTCCAGGTACGGCGGCTGGTCGCGGTATTCCTTCTCGACGCCAGTGCCGTCCGGCAACTCCCGTCGCACCCGCACCGACGTAATCGCCCGGCCGTTGATCTCGGCCGAGTACAGCTCGTCGTTCGGCGGGATCGCCTCCAGTTTCGCGTCGGGGAATAGCTTGGCCGCGAATGCCCGGAACGCCCGGTCGAACTCCGGTTTGCCGCAGCAGGCGTCGGCGAACAGCGTGCCGCCGGCCTTCAGGTTCGCCCGGAGGTTCTCGATTTCGTTGGGCGCGAACTCGAAGCGGTTGCGGCCGTGCATGTACAGGAACTTGTAGTTGAACAGTGACGGATCGCCCGGCTGCATCTCCTCGGTCTTCAGGTCGGTGTCGAGCCGGACCTCGGCCCGCAGGTGCTTCATCAGGTTCGGCATCGCTCGCGGAGCCGGCTGCCAGTCGCCGCCGTGCCGCAGTTGCGCGACCTTGAAGAAGCCGCGCGGCGAGCGGCGTTCCGTGGTGGCGTCGGCGACCTTGATCTCCGTTAGCCGTGCCGGCGGCAACTCCAGGCCCGTGGCGTAGGCAATGACGTTGCCGGCCAGCCGGAAGGCGTTGCGGCCGCGGCCCTCGTTGAACAGGTTCGACTCCCAGAACCCGGCCAGCGGCGTCGGGCTGAAGACGACGACGGTCTTGCAGCCCTGTTCGATGCCTTCGAGTTCGGCAAAGGTCGGCGGCACCGGGACGTGAGCGGTCCAGACGGGGTGTTCCGGCGGCAGCTTCCGCAGAGGCGAGTCGGGGAACATCTCGGCCATCAACCGGCGGAAGCCGGTGGCGAACTCCTTGCGGCCGCAGCACGCCTCGGCGAACAGGAAGCCGCCCTCGTCGATGTACTGCCGCAGGAGTTTCTTTTGAACGTCGGTGAGGACGGGGAACTCGTGCCCGCTCATCAGCACGACCGGCGACTGGAGCAGCTCGCCGACGGTCGCCAGATAGTCCTCGCGGTTGGAGAGGTCGAGTTTACGCACATCGAAGGTCTGCCAGGCCAGCGGCTGCTTCTTGAACAGCTCGCGGCTAGCGTATTCGACCAGGAAGCGGGCATCGTTGTGCTTGTTGTTCCAGTCGTCGCCGGGGCCGTGGGCGAACTTGCTGAGTAGCACCGGCGTCCGCCCCTTCGACAGGAACAACAGCGCGAACGCGGTGCAGTTGACGGGGAAACCGGTCTCGCCGTGGCCGCCGCGGAAGTTGCGCCAGGAACCGTTCTCGGCCTGCCGCTCGCTCTCGATGAGGAAACGGCAGCCTTCGCGGTACCAGTCGCGCTTGGCGAGGAAGCGCATGCCCGACAGCCGGCCGGCTCGCTCGACGCCGTAGATGTTGTAGTACGTCTGCTTAGTGTCGAAGCGCAGTCGCGGTCGACCGTCGATGTCGGCCCCGGCCAGCCAGGCCAAAGTCCGTGCGATCGGCTCGTTCTCCGGGTAGATGCCGCACGCCGGATCGACGCCGTCGTCGCGCAACTTCCGCCGCGCCGCGTTCAACTCCAGCGCCGCGATGTGCAGGCTACAGAAGCCGGCGACGGTCATGGTCTGCCGGGTCGTGTTCTCTTCACTGCCGGTGTACGACCAACCGCCCAGTGGCGTCTGGTGGTCGATGTAGAAGCGTTCGATCTGCTCCCAGACGGTGCGGTTGATCCTCGCCCCGGCCACGCGGCCGGCGTGCAGGCCGAGCAGGGCGTACTGGGCGTTGGAGAAATCGGGCCGGGCCGAGAGCCGCTCGCCGTAGCTCCAGCCGAGGAGTTTGGTGCCGCCGCTCATCGACCGGGTTTCCAGGAGCCAATCGACGTTGCGCTGGATGCGCGGCAAGTCGCGCGCGTCGCCGACTTCGGCGAAGACCATGTTGCACAGGCCGACGGTGTACGTCCCTTCGGGTTCGAGCTTGCGGAGGAATTCGAGGCTGCGCTGGATCATGGGATCGTCGGGCTTGACCCCGGCGTTCAGCAGCGCCAGCGTGACCAGAGCGGTGACGCCGCCGTAGCCGCCGGTGGTGGCCGCGCTCTCCCAGTGACCGCGGCCATGCTCCTCGGCCCGCAAGAATCGCTCGGCGCGCTTGATCGCCTCGCGGACCTTTTCGACGAGCGGTTCCTCAGCAGCCGCGGTCGGGCGGGCGAGAGCGGTGAGGCAACAGACGGCGACGACCAGCCGGCGCATGGCACCACCTCGTGCGGGCGTGCCTTCTATTGTGCTGCCACAGGCAAGTGTACACAATAGCCTCCGGCCTCCCGTCCCGGCTTTGCGGGAGAAGGGGAGCGGAACGGCGTCACGCGGCGACCGAATCGACTTGCGGCGGGGATGCCGGGCACGTCCGCTCGGAAACGAACTCCACGAGCCGCCCCAGCCCTTCGCGCAGTCGGCCATCGTCGATGGCGCAACTGACGCGGACGTGGCCCGCACCGCCCGGGCCGTAGATGTCGCCCGGCGTGACCAGCACGCGCTTCGCCCGCAACAGGGCTTCGGCGAACGCTCGCCCGGTCAGGCCGAGCGTGCCGACCGGCACCCAGAGTGTGAAGCCGCCGTTCGGCCACGCCGGCTCCAGGCCGATCGCTTTGAGCCGCTCGAAGGCGTAACGCCGCTTCGCCACGAACTCGGCGCGCAGCGTCGCGAAGCTGGCGTCGCCCTGTTTGAGTGCGGCAATCGCCAGCGTCTGCATCGGTGTCGGCACGAATGGCTTGTGCAGGGCCGCCGTCATCAGGCACGGCTTGACGAGCGCCGCCGGGCCGACGAGCCAGCCGGCGCGGGCCGCGGCTAGGCCGTAGCCTTTGCTCAGGCTGCCGAGCGTCAGCGTCCGCTGCCGAGCGAGCGGCACGTCGGCAAGACGGGCGGGCTGCGGATCGTCGCGGTAGCGGCCGAACGACTCGTCCTCAACGATCAGCACGTCGTACTTGTTGCACCAGTGCGCGATTTGCTCCAGGTCCTCGGCTGCCAGCGGTGCGCCGGTCGGGTTGGCCGGGTTGGCCAGCACGAGGACCTTCGCGTTCGGCAGCGCCCGGCGGAAGGCGTCCCATTCGAAGCGCGTGGTGCCTGACTCGACGCGCGTCGGCACCCAGCGCAGCCGGGCACGCCGTTGCCGCAGCGACAGCGAGAACAAGGGCGAGGACGGGTCGAACAGTACGGCCCGATCACCGACGTTGAAGTAAGTGTCGAGAACGGTGTGGAACGCGCCAGTCGCCCCGGCGGTGACGAGGGCGTCGCGCTCGCCGCCGCCGGCAACGAGGGTGCGCAATTCGGGCAAGCCCTCGAAGGGCGGGTAGCCGCGGAGGTTGTTGGGCAGCTTGGCCGCGCCGGACGGCACGAGGTCGAAGCGAGGCGCGCCGAGGGCTAGGTCGATGGCGTCGGGGCCTTCGGCCTGCCAGTAGGCGGCGGCGTCGAGGAGTTGGTCGAACGGCGTGGCGAGCCAGCGGTCGCTGACGTAGCGCAGCGCCGCGGCGGAGGGGCCGAGTCGCTTGCGCACCGACGGCAACCAGCGGGCGACGCCGCTGCGGGCGAGCCATTTGCGAACGGGAAAGGGGAGCGCCATGACCGAAGCCTCCGTGCCGCGGGGAACGCGGGATTGT
>CAZNSL010000126.1:0-3687 GCA_964574975.1 uncultured Alcaligenaceae bacterium
GAGTTGGTCCGTGCGTGCGACGGCCTGCCACCCCGCGAACACCGTTGCGAGTTCGCGCTCCAACACAACTGCGTCGGTATACCAGCGGGCTGGAATGGTACGGGCACGTTCCAGCGGTAGGCTCGGATCGAAGTCGTCCATCATTTCGGCACCATCAACTGAGCAAATTGGAAGCCTGGGTCGCCCGCCGGCAACGTCAGCGTAAGCGTCCGGTTGCCGCGTCGGACCACGATGTCGATCGGTTGAGAGTTGCCGCCGCAGGCCTTGCGTGCGTTTACCGCTTCTGCCGTCGTGCTCACCGGAATTCCCCCGCAGGCCACGATCACGTCGTCGACGGCGAAGCCGGCCGCAGCACCGTGGCCACCGGCCGTCACGACGGTGACGACGACGGCACTCGTCAAATCGTGCCCCTCGGCATCGATGGCGACCGTCGAAGTCTTTTGTCGCGCGGCGTCGTAGGAATACCGTTCGCCGTACGACTTGTCGATATGCCGGCACGGTTTGCCGTCGAGGCCGATGTAGCGATGCTCGGCCTCCTGGCCGAGTTTGTCGTAGCGTATCGAGAAGCCGGCAATGCCGTGGACACTGACGACGGGATTTCCGGCCGTGTCCCGGTAGCGTCGCACGGACTCTCGCCCCAAATCGTCGAAGGATGAGACGTATCCTCCGAAACCGTCCATATTCGCGACCCGGTTACCGGCTACATCGAAGTATCGCCGTTCGACTTCTCGGCCGATTCTGTCGTTGATCGAGGTGAACCCGGCGATTCCGTCGCTTGTCCGCAGCACCACCCTGCCGTCTCCCCCGCGAAACGTCAATCGAGTGCGGAATCGATTGTCGTCGTACTCGCGCGTCTCGTGATCGACGCCCGGGCCGTGCGGCGTTGGTTTACCGTTCGCGTCGGTCTTCCGCAACTCGATCAGGTCGCCGTGTTCGTACTTTCCGACGAGCCTGTGGTAGCCTGCCTTCACATTGACTTCTTCGCCTTTGACGCCGAAGTACGCAACGACAGTCGGGTTGCCGCAATCGTCGTACTCCGTGTCCATTCGATGGAACCCTTCTCGGACGAGGCAGGGGTTTCCGGCTGTGTCGTAGCCCGATTGCTGCTTCGGGTAGCCGTTGGCATCGTAGGCGAGGTGGCGTGCCGCGGAGCCGTCGCCGGACGAGTGTGGATCGTCGTTCAGGTCCCAAAAGCGATACCACTTCACCCGCCCGAGGTCGTCGCGCTCGACCGTGTAGCCGTTGGCCTCGGTGGGGAGCATGATGCGATTGCCGTTCTTGTCGCGGTGAGTGACGCGCACCAAGTTGCCCCAATTGTCGCACTGGAAATCGGTGATGCAGGCCCCGTTCACGGCACTGGACCGGGCACCCTCAACATCGATCAACTCGCTGTGCCGGAGGAAGAAGCGTTCGTCGGTGACGATCCGCATCCCGGCAAAGCCGTATTGGCACGCGGCCGGCTTCTCGTCGCGGCCGATGTACAAGATCTGAAACGAGTTGGTGGCGTCGTCGCGGACGTAGTCGCGGCCGAACGTACCAAGGCCGTCGGCCCGCGTCTCGTTTAATGCATCGCGGTATCGCTCCGCCGTCAACCGACCGTCCGGCCCGTACCGATACGCCACATAGGTTGCCCCACTCGATACGCGGGCGACGGGCAGGCCGTGACGGTTGCGGAAGTAGCCGGCTTCGCCGGCACGATCGGATGTGAACACAAACGACCAGACCACATCGCCGCGGGCGTCGAGGCCAATCCGTTCGTGCGGCCGGCCATCGGCGTGGTATGTGAAGCGGTACTGGCAGTCGTTGCGGTCGGGGTTGCCGAAGCTGCCGGCCGGAGCGATTTCGTTGAAGAACGTATGCCGCGTAAACGGTCGGTCGTCGGCATTGACGACATCGATGGCGACGACCCGGCCGCCGCGGGAACGGAACCTCAACGAAGTGTCGCGGTGCTGCACCTCTTTGGTTGTCAGTGGCCCGACGCCGACCAACGTACCGTATCGCGACTCGTAGTTGGTGAAGTATCCCACCGACTCGCGGTGGAACGCGCTCCAGTACGCCACTCCAACGATAGATGCGACAGCCAACAGGGCGATGGCCGCCGCGGCGAGAGGCCGGCGGCCTGCCCAGCGAGCGGCGCGCTGCCACACTGGCGGCCGACGGGCGACCACGTCGCGGCCATCGAGAAATCGGTCCAAGTCGTCGGCCAAGGCTGCTGCGCTCGCATAACGGTCGTTCGGCGACTTCCTCAGGCAGCGGAGGCATATGGCCTCCAGGTCGCGCGGCACGGACGGTTGCGAACGTCGCAGCGGATCCGGCGTCGCCTCTCGAACCAGTTCCAACATCGCCGACATACCAGCGGCCTGGAACGGAGGTCGGCCGGTCAGTAGACGGTAGAGGATTGCGCCGAGGGCATACACATCAGCCGCGGGGCCGACCGGGCAGCCATTGCCGGTGGCTTGCTCGGGGGCCATAAATGCTGGCGTACCTTCGATTCCTGTCGAGGACGCACTACCGCCCGGGGCGAACGACAACGCCAGTCCGAAATCGCTCACCTTAGGCGTACCGTCCACCGACAGCAGAACGTTGGCGGGTTTCAGGTCGCGGTGGACGACGCCGGCGCGGTGGGCGGCATCGACGGCTCTGGCGAGTGTCGCGACCAGCCTCGCGGCAGGCCGTGGCGGTACGACAGTGTCGGCAACGCGGTCGGCCAGCGTGCCGCCATCGGCGAACTCCATCGAAAAGTATGGCCGGCCCTCGCATTCGCCATAGTCGAACACAGGCAGAATGTGCGGGTCTCGAAGGCGAGCGATCAACTCGGCTTCGGCGCGGAATCGCGCCAGTTGCTCGGGACTGGCAACGCCGTCTGCCAAAGGCACCTTGAGTGCGACGACCCGGTTGAGCGATAGTTGTCGCGCTCGGTATACGACGCCCATGCCGCCGCGCCCGAGGACGCCGAGGATCTCATACCCTGGCACGCTGGCACTCGCCGTGACAACTTGTTCGCCGGTCATCGCCCGAGTTCGCCCGGCTTCAGCCGCGAGGGAGATGTTGTCCGACGCCTGCCCGCAGACGGGGCACTGGGATTGCGATAACGGCAACGTCGTGCCGGCCTCGTGGGCTATCGACCAGACGTGACCGAGCGGACAGATTACACGGACGGACACGGCATCGACCTCTGGCACGGTTTTCCTGATATTGCCACAGGAAACCGGGAGACGCAAGGGGTTCGTCGGTTGCTTCAGTGGGTACGATATCTGGCATGTACGAGACCTTCGATCATACCGCCGACCTCGGATTGCGGGTCCGAGCGGCCAATCTCGACACGGTGTTCGCCGAGGCTGGCGAGGCGCTATTCACCGCGATCGTCGACGACCTGTCCGCCGTACAGCCGCGGGAAGCGGTGAAAATCGAGATCGCAGGTAGCGACTTGCCGTACCTGCTTTTCGACTGGCTGAAGGAACTGCTGTTCCGGTTCGATGCGGATCGGATGCTGTTCCGGCGGTTCGACGTGCGCGTCGGCGAAAGGGGGTTGCAAGCGACCGCTTGGGGCGAACCTTACGACGAGGACCGTCATCCATTGAGCCACGAGGTCAAGGCGATCACATACCACGGCCTGACAGTCGAAAGGACTGAAGCTGGCTGGCTGGCCGAGGTGATCGTGGACATTTGAGATTCGAGATTTCGCGT
>CAZNSL010000126.1:3697-5869 GCA_964574975.1 uncultured Alcaligenaceae bacterium
AGAGCAACTCCAACGTTCCGCTCGAGCGGGTCGACGACACCTGTTACCGCATCCCAAAGTCGTACCGGCCGGGGATGAAGGTGGACGGTCTGATCTTCGCCGACGAGAAACTGCTAGCGGCCGTCCGCAAGGACCAAGCCGCTGAGCAAGTCGCCAACGTCGCCCACTTACCGGGCATTCAGGTCGCTAGCCTCGCTATGCCCGACATTCACTGGGGCTACGGCTTCTGTATCGGCGGCGTCGCAGCGACCGATCCGGCCGAGGGCGGCGTCATCTCGCCGGGCGGTGTCGGCTACGACATCAACTGCGGTGTCCGGCTCGTCCGGACGAACCTCTCCTACCGCGAGGTCAAGCCGCACCTGCGAGAACTCGTCGAAGCTCTGTTCCGCAGCGTACCGACCGGGGTCGGTCGTTCTGGTAAGTACAAATTCGATGCGAAGGAACTTCGCCGTCTCATGGGCGAAGGCTCGTCCTTCCTGCTCAGCCGTGGCCTGGGTCAGCCGTCCGATATCGAACATACGGAGGCCAGTGGACGCATCGACGGGGCCGACCCGGATGCCGTCAGCGACCACGCTCTCAAACGCGGGGCCAATCAGTGCGGTACGCTCGGATCGGGCAATCACTTCCTCGAAGTCCAGGTCGTCGATTGCGTCTTCGACGAGCCGACAGCCAGGGTCTTCGGATTGGAGAAGGATCAGGTCTGTGTGATGATCCACTCCGGCTCGCGTGGACTGGGCTATCAGGTTTGTGACGATGCTCTGGCGAGGTTCCGCAACCTCGACCGGGATTACGGCATCGACCTTCCCGATCGGCAATTGGCGTGTGCCCCGGTCGATAGCCCGCACGGCAAGGCGTACGTCGATGCCATGCGGGCCGCGGCAAACTTCGGCTTCTGCAATAGGCAGTTGCTGACGCAACAGGCGCGGGAGGTATTCGCCGAGGTATTCGGGACACCGTGGCAGCAGTTGCAGATGTCGATGCTCTACGATGTGGCTCACAACATCGCCAAGCTCGAAGAACACACCGTTGACGGGCGTTTGAAGAAGGTGTGGGTCCATCGCAAAGGGGCGACACGGGCGTTCCCGGCCGGGCACCGCGAAGTGCCGGCGGCCTACCGATCCGTCGGCCAACCGGTGATCATCCCCGGCGACATGGGCCGGGCCAGTTGGGTGTTGGCTGGGGAGGCCGGCAGCATGGCGAAGTCGTTCGGCACCACCTGTCACGGAGCCGGGCGGGCCATGAGTCGCACCGCCGCTGTCAAGGCTTCTGCCGGACGGCGAATCGACAAGGAACTCGAGGCACGTGGCGTCATCGCCCGATCGCAGACGAGGAAGGGGTTGGCCGAGGAGCAACCCGACGCCTACAAGTTCGTCGACGATGTCGTGGAGGTGGTTCACGCGGCCGGTCTTTCGCGCAAGGTGGCTCGCATGAGGCCGCTCGGCGTCATCAAGGGATAGTCGTCAAAGAATTGGGCATCGAATGCACGAGGAATGCGCAGTCCGAGGCTACACTCGACGCGGATCGCCAGAGTCACTGAAGTCGTGTCGGAGGCGACTTGCCGATCGCGGGCTTGCCGGTGGAGCAGTTGGCGAAATGCGCGACTTGCTGCGGATTCTGATCGCCAATCGGGCTGAAATGCATACAATTTGCTCTGCCTTGCCGTGGTCATCGCGGCGTTTCGATTCGACGACCGAATAATTAGCGCTACTGAAACGTCCGTAGATGTGGAGTCACGTCTTCCAGGAACGGTCGAGTACTCCAGTCGACATACTGAGAGCGTGCAAGTTGCCTCCCCCGGCACAATACTTGCTCAGATGCCGATAGCCAGCCCAAGTCCTGCCCGACGGAACGAGTCTTCAGGGCAGGTCGAATTGAGATCGTTTCGTGTAATCCATCACCGCGCCGAACCTTCCCGGATCGGCTGCGAATGGTTATTTTCATCACTTGTTCGGCGAGCGTCGCGGCAGTATGCCGGGCGTCCCAGGAAAGGCCTCGATGGATCTGCAAGTACCTACGCTTTACCCCGCCTCAGCGACAACTTCGGCCAGCGACACGGTTGAATTGCTGGCCCCGCGAACTGCCTCACTTGCGAAGATCGTCGTCGCCCTGCGACCGCTGTCCACACGGGCATTCGCACCAGTCGAAATGTTACTCCCCGACGAGCGTGCGGAC
>CAZNSL010000126.1:5879-9997 GCA_964574975.1 uncultured Alcaligenaceae bacterium
GGCTCCATCAACCCGACTTCGGCATCCGCCCCTACTCCGTGATGCTCGGGACGCTGCGGGTGCAGGCGGACGTCGTGGTGCGGGTGTACGTCGGAAGCAGCGGTCCGACCATCCGAAATGGCGGCGGCTGACGAGCGTGCGGACCTTTCGCCGTCGCAATCCGTTGAGCGGAAGCTGACCGGTCTCGTCAAAGGTGCATCCATTCCGGTGAGTCACTTCCGGCACAAGAAGACTATTGGCCGCGCGTGAGTTGCGTCGCCACGTGTGCCGAACTCGACTAACGCCACCTTTCGGGGTAGCGTCTTGTTTTGTCATTTACTCATCGAGTCGTGCGTAATGTTCGTCGCATTGCGGCTGACGATTCGTAGCAGTGCTACAACTGTCCGTCGGCTTCGAGCCGGTCGAGTTGCTCGCCGATTGTCCCGGCCGATGTTTGGAGCGTAAGGCGAGCGCGCGAGCTCGCTGCCGCGACGACTTCGATATCGACGCCGCAGTGCCGCCAATACGCCTGAGCCAGGCGGATCTGGTCGAGCAAGTCGCTTCCGGGTGAGTCGGAAATGACGGCGAGTTGGGCCTTTTCGGGAACGGGAGTTCCATCGGGGCGGATCAAGAGCACTCCGGCCAGCCGCTGGAACAGATGGAATTGTCGCGAGCTGATGCCAAAGCGGCGCAGTTCGTCGCGCGCGTTCGCCCAAGCAAGTTCGAACGCCCGGTCGACTGAGTGCGGATGGCGGAAACGGTCGGCCAGCGCATTCGCCTCATTGCGACTACTTGCGACTGCCGTTAGGAAAGCGGCACTCGCGGACGCGCTAGCCGGAACCCGTATCGCTACGCGGATACCGAGACCGTCAGTTCCTTCACCGCGGAACATCGATTCGCCCGTAGCGGCGTGAACGACCCAGGTCCCGTCGCCGCGAGGTGTAGCGCGGGCCGCGAACGCTGGCCAGTTTTCGACAGTAACCGAAAGTCCGGCGAGATCGATGGCCGTGCACAATTCAAATGTATGGGGCCGGTTATCGTGGTTGGTGAGCGTAACGCGGCGCACCTCGCCCGACAGTTCGGGCGATACGGTCACATCGAGAATGGTCTCAACGCAGCCGTCGCGGCGGCGCAGCGTGGCCTTGTCGATGGCAAAGGAAGCCTCGAATTCGTCGGCCGGTTTATGTGCCAAGTGGTGCCCAGCCGACCAAGTTTCGCCAGCTGTCCCGTCGCGTACCTCGATCGACGTGCCGCCATCCTTGACGCGGGTCGTCAGCGCGCTCCCACGATAACTACTCCAACCTGTGCCTCTGCTGGTGAGCAGAACGGAGTATTGGCCGTTCGACAGTAGGTGTATCCGCGGCCGAACTGCGTCCGCGGACGATACGCGTCGGACGACCGGTTTGTCCTCGCCCGACCGCTCATCACTTTGTGACTCGTGCTCCGACTCGCCCACATCTTGAATCGGCGCGTCCCACGGGACGCGTTCCTGGAGAAGTAACTCGGTGGCGCGGACGGCTGGCTCCGCATGAAACCGACGTGGGAATGGGTCGCCGAGCAACCGATTCGCCATCGCCAGGAACCCCATGCCCTGGTGGTGGGCCATGTAGCTGCACACGACAGCGTTCTTAGTGCCGGCTGGCACGCGCGAAGGTGTGTAATCGATAGCCTCGTAGAACCCGAACGGTCCCTCGCCGCCGGCCGCGGCGAGAGCGGCAAAGTTCACCACGGCTTCACGCGGGCGGATCATCGCCGCCATGAGCGTCGAGTAGGGCGAGACGACCAAGTCCTTTTCCAGTCCACGCTTGAGACCCAACCCCGGTACCCCGAACGACATGTACTGGTAGTACTGGTCCGCATCAACGAGGTTGTAACCGGACTCGCTGATACCCCAGGGGACGCCGCGCCGTCGGCCATACGCAATCTGGGCGTCGATTACATTTTCGCGAGTGAGGTGTAACAGTGTCTGTGGATAGGAGTGGAAGAACAGGCGCGGAAGCAGGTACTCGAACATCGTGCCGCCCCACGACACGAGCGCGATGGAATTGCCGGCCCGTGCGACCGGGCGTCCGAGCATGAACCAGTGTCGCCGGTGCGCCTCACCACGGGCAATCGTCAGGAAACTCGTCAGGCAGGCCTCGGAGGCCATCAGGTCGTAATGCTCCGGGCTGTACCGGCCTTCCGACAGGTTGTACCCGATGGCGAAAAGGTGTCGCGAATCGTTGTACAGGGTGCGGAAGTCCATTTCCGTGGCCAAACGACCTGCCAGCGCGTCGAGGCGTGCGACGGTTGCGCGGAACTCGGGCACATCACCGACGCGGCCAGTGCCGGTGACAGTTTCGTCTCGCAACTCGCGGACCTGTGCAACGAGCGCCCCGACCCAACGCTCGATCGCTTCGTCGTCGGGTAATGCATCGACATCGATCGCCGAAGCCGCGACGACCAGACGTTCGACCCACCCGGCCGACGGTCCGGCGGCAAGGATAGCGCCGACATCGGCGACGCGGCGACGCAGTTCTGGTGAGACTTTGACCGTCGTGCTTCTGAGGGCTTCCTCGGCAAGGCCGAGCGTGTCGGCGAGGCCGTCGAGCCATACCGAACCGGCAAGCGGCGCACTGAGCAATTCGATCAGGCCATGTCGCAGGGTAATGAGGCAGGCTAGCAAATTGCCGCTGTCGACCGTCGAAACGTACTTGGGCTCCAGCGGGGCAAGTGTGTCGGTGCGGTACCAATTGAGGAAGTGACCGCGATGCCGCTCCAAGCGTTCGAGCGTCGCCAGAGTTTGTGTCGTACGCTCCAGCAACCGTCTGACCCCGATGGTGCCGAAGTCGCGGGCAGCGAGGTTCGCTAGCAAGCAGAGTCCGATGTTGGTCGGCGAGGTTCGACGCGCCAAGACTCCGAGGGGGCGCTCCTGGAAATTGTCTGGCGGGAGCATGTGATCGTCGGGCGTAACGAACGCCTCAAAGAACGCCCACGTCTTCCGAGCGATTCGTCGCATCGCTCGCCGCTCGGCCTCGGTCGGCTCGACATCGACGGATTCCACTGGCTTGCTAACCCAGTATGCCAGTGCCGGCGACGCGACCCAGAGGAGGAGGACCGGAAGCGCGGCGGGTAGGGCAGCGGGGCGCACGAGCGCGACCGCGATACCAATCGCGATCGCGCCGACCGGTGCCAAGGGCATGAAGCGGATGAAATCCGTCAAGGAGTTGCCGAGTCGTCGCTCGGTCGCGGCGGCGGTCTCCCACTCCAGCAAGCGCTGGCCGGACACGAGCGAGCGGAAAAGCGTCCGCACGATCGCGTCGAGCATCGAAAACGATTGGTACAGTAAGAAACTCGCTTGCATGGTCCCTTGAGCGAGAGTTGCGAGCGCACCGGCGCGGGCATCGCTCTCAGGCGTAAGCCAGAAACCGGGTCTCAGCATGTTCCGCGCAAGTGCAGGCAGCCCGATGACGAACGGGAAGAAGGGCACGCTCAGCGCGAGAAGTGTCCAGAGCCACGGCGCGGCGGGCAGGACCGTCCAGCCGAGGACTAACAGTAATACCAGCGCGGGAGGCGTCAGACTGCGACGGAGGTTGTCGAAGACCTTCCAGCGTTCGACGAGCGGCAACGGGTTGGGGAGCCATTCTCGCTTACAGCCGGACGTGCCGGAGGGTCCGTGCTGATTTCCGGCAGGCACCGGCACACTGCGGCCCAGCCATGGCAGCAATTGCCAGTCGCCACGGACCCAGCGGTGGTCGCGCTTGGCGAACGCGTTGTAACGCGACGGCAAGTCGTCGACGAATTCGATGTCGGTGACCAAAGCACAGCGAGAAAAGTTACCTTCGATCAGGTCGTGACTGAGGATGTGGTTCTCGGGGAACGCCTCGCCGGTGACCGCCTCGAAGGCATCGAGGTGGTACAGCCCCTTGCCGGTGAACGAACCCTTGTCGAACAGGTCCATGTAGGGGTCGGAAGCGGCCAGCGAGTAGGGGTCGAGGCCGGCCGAGCCAGCGAACAACCAGGCGAACCACGACTGCAGCCCGCACTGGTACAGGAACGTCACCCGCGGCTGTAGCACGCCGTAGCCGGCCACCACCGTCCGTCGGTCCGCCGCCAGCACCGGCGCGTTGAGCGGGTGGGCGATGGTGCCGATCATCCGC
>CAZNSL010000127.1:0-4345 GCA_964574975.1 uncultured Alcaligenaceae bacterium
CAGCGAGGGGGCCAAACCTCCCTCGCTGGCGCGTCGGGCTCAAACGTCCCGCCGGTACGTTGTCGCCGCCCGGTGCGTCCGTATCGTGCCGGCATGGCCGACGCCGACGACCTGCGCACCGTGGCCCACTTCCCCACCGAGCAGCAAGCGGCTCTCGCCCGCAACCGGCTCCTCGACGCCGGCATTCACGCCGCCGTCGCCGACGAGTTCGCCATGACCGCCGATCCGCTGCTCGGCGGGGCCATCAACTTCATCAAGGTCCAGGTCCGCGCCGCCGACCTCGAACGGGCCGCCGAACTGCTCGATCTCGAAGCCCCTGCCGTCGACGCCGCCGAGGTCGACGACCCGACGCCGCCCGGGGACGATGAGGACGTACCGGAGTCGCCGGGCGAAGTCCTCGTCCGCTACGCCGTGCGCTCGGGCGTCCTCGGCGCGGTCCTGTGCCCCGTCGTACCGCTCTTGTCGGTCTACTCGCTGGTGCAGCTCGTCCGCGCGGCCCGGTATCCCGGCCCGCTGACGCCGCGGGCCAACCGCGCGTGGTACGCGACGTTCGTCTTCGACGCGTTCATCATCGGCTTTTGGGTGTATTTCTTTCTGCGGCCGTATGCTGCCCCGCTCGTAGTGGCGGACGACTGAACCACGGCGGTCAGCGCCAGCCCCACTTCTTGACCTTGCGCTCCAGTGCCGCCGGCGACAGGCCGAGCGCGACCGCCGCGGCCGCGCGGTCGTCGCCGGCGTCGGCGATCGCCCGCCGCACCTTATCCTGGAGCTTCCAGTCCTGGATGCATCGGTACAGAGTCCGCTCGCCGATGCCCAGGAGCTTCGCCGCTTCCTCGCGGTTGCCCTCGGTCAGCTCCAGCGCCCGTTCGATGTAGAACCGCTCCACTTCGGCCAACGGCTTGCCGACGAGTTGGTCGGCCCCGGTCGCCTGGCCGGCGCTCGCCGGGTCCGCCAACTGCCGCAGCGTCTCCGACTCGGCCAGGTCGTCGATATCCAGGATGCCATCGAAGTCCTGCACGACCAGGCTCTCGACGGCGTTGCGCAGCTCGCGGACATTGCCCGGCCAATCGTACGCGGCGAAGGCGCTGTTGAGCCGCTCGGCCACGCCCTTGACCGGTTTGCCGTGCCGGGCCGCGAACTCCTTGATGAAGTGGTCGGTCAACAGGCGAATGTCCTCGCGCCGCTCGCGCAACGCCGGAAGCCGCACGGTGCCCACCTTGAGACGGTAGTACAGGTCTTGCCGGAACCGGCCGGTGGCAATGTCGGCTTCGAGGTCGCGGTTGGTCGCCGAGACGAGCCGCACGTCGACCTTGATCGCATCGTTGGAGCCGATGCGGAACACTTCGCCGTTCTCCAGCACCCGCAGCAGCTTGGCCTGGAGCGACAGCGGCATATCGCCGACTTCGTCGAGGAACAGCGTTCCGCCGTTGGCGTGTTCGAAGCGGCCCTTGCGCAGCCGGTCGGCCCCGGTGAACGCGCCGGTTTCGTGGCCGAATAGCTCGTCGTCGAGGAGGTTCTCGTTGAGAGCTGTGCAGTTCATGGCGACGAACGGCTTCGACTTGCGCGGACCGTTGGCGTGCAGCGCCTTGGCGGCGAGTTCCTTGCCGGTACCGCTCTCGCCGCGGATGAGAACTGTCGCCCGTGTCGGGGCGTAGGCACGCAGGCGGGCGATGATCTCGTGCATCTTTGGCGAGTTGCCGACGACGCCCTCGAAGCCGAACTTCTCGTCGATCTGCCGCTGCAAGTCGCGGTTGGCTCGACTGAGCCGCGGTCGTTCGCCGGCCGTGGCGACGACGGCCCGCAACTCGGCCATATCCACCGGCTTGACGAGGTAGTGAGCGGCCCCGAGCTTGACGGCCTCGACGGCCGTCTTGACCTCCGCGAAGCCGGTGATGACGATGACGGCCGCATCGGGCTGCTCGGTCCGCGTCTTGCGGACGACGGCGAGGCCATCGAAGTCGGCCATGCGCAGATCGGTGAGAACGACATCGAACTCGTCGCGGTCGAGGGCCTTGGCCCCGCCGACGCCACTGGTGGCGACGGTGACATCGTGGCCGACTTTGCCGAGGACTTCGGCGACGGTTTCGGCGTGGAAGCGATCGTCGTCGATGACCAGGACGCGCAGCGGTTCGGGCGGGGCGGGGTTGGGCGCGGCGGGCAAGGCTTTCGGCGGCGGCATGGAGGTGAGGATAGCGACCGGCTGCCAATACGGCAGGGATGGCCGGTACTGGGTTCCACAGCGAGATGAGGCGAGCCGGCGGCGGCACGGCTCGCCTCGCGTGGGTCACTTCATCTCGGCGCACATCGCGTCCATACGCCGCTGCATCTCGTCGGGCGGCACGTCCTCGATGTGCGTGGCGAACGTCCACTGGTGGCCGTCGGGGTCTTCCAGCGTGGCGCTGCGGTCGCCGTAGAACTGGTCCTGGATCGGCCGCTTCACCGTGGCCCCGGCCGCGATGGCCCGGTCGACGAAGGCGTCCACGTTTTCCATGTAGACCATGATTCCCGATGTCGTGCCGCCGAGCGATTTCGGGCTTTTGTTGCCCCACATCGGCATTTCCTGGCCGAGCATGAAGTGGGCCGAGCCGATCTTCATCTCGCCGTGGGCCAGCGAGCCATCCGGCATCGGCATCGCGCAGATTTCCTCGGCCCCGAACGCGCTGGCATAGAACGCCATCGCCGCCCGGCCGTCGGCCACTGTCAGGTACGGGATCGACCCGTGATATCCGTCGGGAATCGCATTGACTGCCATCGTCGCGCCCTCGTTCGCCCGTGCCCCGGCGACCCGATCGCCGGCGACGACCAGCGGTGTACACCAGTGCGCCGATTCGCACAAGCTCAGTTACCCCGGATCAACGCTTCCCGACTCTGCTGCGAAGTGTCGCGAGCCGAGGAACCCCTTGCCTGGTCGCGGGTGGGGTGCGATGCTGTCGGCATGGTCTCGCAGAACCTCACCGTACTGGCCAAGGCGGCGTTCGACCGCGGCACCGAACACTACCGCCGCCGCGAGTTCGCCAAGGCCGCCACCCAGTTCGGCGAGGCCGTCCGCCTCGACTCGACCTACCCGAAGGCCCACTTCTTCCGTGGCCGCTGCTACAGCGAGCTGCGTAACTACACGTTGGCCGACGCCGACTACACCGCTGCCATCGCCCTCGCGCCCGACGATCCAGCCCCGCGCAACGACCGCGGCATCGCCCGCACCGCGCTGGGTCAGTTCGACGCGGCCGTCGTCGACTTTGACGCGTGCTTGCGGCTGTCGCCCGACTCGCACGTCGCGCTGTTCAATCGCGGCTCGGCCCGACTCAACCGGGGCGACGCGGCGGCGGCCCTCGCCGATTACGACGAAGCGATCCGCCGCGAGCCACGCACCGCCCGCTACTACGTCTTCCGCGGGGCCGCCCGCGATAAGCTCGGCCGCACGACCGAGGCCGAGGCCGACTACACGACCGCCCTGCGGCTCGACGCGGACAGTGCCGACGCTTACCGCTACCGTGCCAAGTTGCGGATGAAGGCCGACCGCTTCGCCGACGCGGCCAAGGATTACGGGCAGCTCATCCGCCTGCGACCGAAATTGGCCGTCGGCTACGGCGGCCGCGGCGGTTGTCTCGCCTCCATGAAGGAGTACAAGCGGGCCGTCGAGGACTTCAACGCCGCTCTGCGCCTGGAGCCGAACGACCCTCACGTACGCTCGTTGCGCGGCACCGTGTTGGTCCAGCTCGAACGCTTCGAGCAGGCGCTTCTGGACTTCGACGAGGCGGTCCGCGTCACCCCCGACGACGCGAACTTGCACACCGACCGCGCGCTGACGCTTCTGTCGCTGCACCGCTTCGCGGAGGCGATTGCCGCCGCCGAGGAGGCGCTGCGGTGGGACCCGTCAGCCGAAGCGCACTTCCTGCGCGGCCGGGCGCGGAACTTCGCTGGCGACGCGGCCGGGGCACTGGCCGACTTCCGGAAAGCGGCCGAGTTGCAACCTGCGGAGACACACTATCTGAACCAACTCGCGTGGTCGCTGGCGACGCTGCCGCCCGACGAACAGCGCGACGGCCCCGCCGCTCTCACCTTGGCGCAAAAGGCGAACGAGATCGCTGGCGGAACCGACGCGGTGATCCTCGACACGCTGGCGGCATGCTACGCCGAATGCGGCGACTTCGCCGCGGCGGTAGAATGCATCGAGTCTGCGTTGAAGCACGCGGCAGCTGGGGTGAAGTCGGTGCTGCGCGAACATTTGGTGCTGTATCGGTCGGGCGTGCCGTGCCGTGAAGTGCCGAAACCGGCTGTCAAACCGACGACGTGAATGCCCGAGCGGCCGGCGTGAGTCGGCTGAGCGCGCGCTCAGCCGGCTAAC
>CAZNSL010000127.1:4355-6276 GCA_964574975.1 uncultured Alcaligenaceae bacterium
CCCCCCCCCGTTCCGCCCGGGGGGTCGGGTGTTCTTGGGGTGGGCGCGCGCACCGCGGGGCACGGCGGCCCGCTCAGGCTCTTACGTCGCTCCCGCGAGCGGTACCACCGCTTCGAACTCGCACTCGTCGAGCGCGAGTAGGGACAGCCGCACCGGGCACGGGTCGCGGAAGTCGTGGGCGAAGTAGCCCGCCGCGATCTTCTCCGCCGCTGCAGTGGTCAAGCCGACCCTCACCTCCGCGCTCCGTACAATATCTCAATGCCACTCGTCGAAGTTCACCCGGCCTGCAGCGACGATGCTGTGCCGCACGATGTCCGCACCTTCCTCGGCGAAGCGGAGCGGCGGATCGAGGAATTCAACGGCGAGTGCCGCGTCCCCGGCTTCATCCCCAGCGACTACGGGCGGGTGTATCGCGTGCTGCGCGATTTGGCCGCCGGCAGCCTCGCACCCGGCACCCGCTTCTGCGAGTTCGGCAGCGGCTTCGGCGTTGTCGCCGGTCTGGCCGCCATGCTCGGCTTCGACGCCAGTGGCATCGAGATCGAGCCGGAACTGGTGGACGCCGCTCGCCAACTAGCCGACGACTTCGCCCTGCCGGTCGAGTTCGTCTGCGGCAGCTTCATCCCGCCCGGCGGTGAGGACTGCGCCGACGGCGTTCGCAACACCTTCTCGTGGCTGACGGTCCACGCCGATGATGCCTACGGCGAGTTGGGCCTGGACCCGGACGACTTCGATGTGATCTTCGCGTACCCGTGGCCGGACGAGGAGTCGGTGATCGAGCGACTGTTCGACCGCTATGCCGGTGTCGGGGCGGTGCTGGTGACGTTCCACGGCGGCGACGACATTCGCCTGCGTCGCAAGACGGCGGCGAAGCGCAGCCGACGCGGTTAGTCGTCGATCCGTTTCGCCGAGCCGGGGATCGTCGCCCGGGCGGTCGCTGACTTCTGGACCACTTCCTGCACGTTCAGCCAGGCAAACCACGCGGCCGCGGCATCGTCGATCCAGCCGAGGACCGGCACCCAATCGAAGTCGAACGGGTTGACGATCCACGCCAGACACAGCACGACGAGCAAGACGTTGACCGCGCGCGGTAGCCGGCCGATGAGCGTGGGCAGGTGGCGGCGGAACGGGGTGGTGACGGGGCGACGCATACAACCTCCAAATCCGGGCGGGACTGGCGCAACGCCGGCCGGCGGGCGACGAACATACATTAGTGAGAGGCGAAGCGATTTCGTTGCCGCGGCTCGTGGTCCGCGGCACCGAATGTACAAATTCAGGCACCGGAGGGTACGACCATGCGCGTGCTATGTTTCCTCTTCCTACTCGTGTTCGTCGCGGCCGTTGGAGCGTTCGCATTCTTCAACGGCGGACCTCTCCAGGTACGTTACTTCGGCTGGTCGGTCTCGACCAACCTGGCCGTCATCGCCATCGCGGCCTACGTGCTGGGGATGCTCAGCGGCTGGACGGTGGTCGGCATATTGCGGAAGTCGATCGGCCGCGTCGCCGAGCCGCTCTACCACGAACGGCCGCGCACATGACCGCTGTTCAGCGACGCAACGCCGCCTTGCGACAGACGTTGACTGGCTGCGACGAAACTACTCGATGGAACCAAACCAGCCGGCAACTTGCCTGTAGGCCAGACAGGCCACCACGAAGACCGCGAGCGGGCCGCTCGCAAGGACCACGAACCCGACTGGTACCGACCGGCCGGCCGGCGCGTTGATGCGGTCGAGCAGCGCGATGGCCGCGAATCCATAGGCGTAGGCGGCGAACACCGTAACGACCGCAGCGGCGAGCGCGGGCCAGAAGACGCGACTGAACTTGCGCCAGGACACGGGAGTCATTCTAGCGACGGCTCGCCACGGCATCTGCGGTTGCTCAGTTGAAATGTCGTCGAGCGGGGGGCGTCAGCCCCCTGAGTCTT
>CAZNSL010000127.1:6286-9941 GCA_964574975.1 uncultured Alcaligenaceae bacterium
TTGTTGGCGGGGGGGGGGTCTCCCCCCGCTGTTTTTGTTCCCTCGGGGGGGGCCGCCCCCCCCCCCCGCTCGACGACATTTCAACAGAACAGTCCGGGGTTACAGGCCCGGGCTACAGAAGGATCATTAACCCACCGCCGCCTGCTACAATTTCCGCAACGACACCTCCCGTCCCGGAGCTGAATGTCATGCGTCGCACCTTCGTCGCCCTCGTTGTCCTGTCGCTCATTCCCGCCGTCGCGCTCGCCCAGGCCGACCGCCGCGGGCGCTCGACGCCCGGCCTCGTCCTCAATACCGGTGCGCGCACCGGGGCCTGCGATAAGCTGTTCTTCACCGCCGACGGCCGAGAGCTGCTCGCCGCTGGCGACGACAAGATCGTCCTCGCCGTGCCGCTGACCGAGGGCAAAACCGGAGCCACCCTCGATGGTACCGCCGCACGCACCCTCCGCTGGCCGATCTGGCGCGAACAGCGCGGCGCGATCTACGCCGCCGACCTGTCGCCCGACCCCGGCCAGCGGTTCGTCGCCGTCGGCGGCTTCGGCGTCAAGACCGGGGCCGTCGCCGTCCTCGACCGCGCCACCGGCAGCGTCGTTCACCTGCTCGACGAGAACTTGCAGGATCAGACCATTTGGGCCGTCGCGTTCGCGCCCGATGGCAACGTGGTCGCCTTCGGCGCGGAGGACGGCTACGTCGGCCTGTGGAACCTCGCCGGCAAGACGAACGACGTGACGGTACTGGTGCCGTCGGCCCCGGCCGGCACGCGGAACCCGGTGCGACTGCTCTCGTTCCGCGACGCCAAGCACCTTCTCGCCGTCACCGCCGACGGCTTCGTCCGCGAGTACGACATCGGCAACCCAGCCGCGCCCAAACAACTGTTCGAGACGACGGTCAAGAATCTCCGCGTCGCTACCCTCAGCGCCGACCGCCGCTGGCTCGCCGCCGTCAGCGAATTCGACTCGCCGGACGGCTGGCTCGAAGTCGTCGATTTGCAAGCGAAGGAGAGCAGTCGGCCGCAGAACCCCCTCCAGCGGCCGAAGGACCGGCCGGGCGTCGAGTACACGCTGCTGGCCCACTGCGTCGCATTCGACGCCAAGAGCGAGCGGTTGGCGGTCGGCTACCGCTGCGTGCAGACGAAGCCGGCGTTTCCCGCGTTCGCCAAGGTGCATCACGGTGGAGTCGGCTTCTACGACCTGACGCGCGGACTGCCGCCGGCCACCGGCACAGTCGAGACGCCGATCATCCTCAACAACTACCCCGAAGCGCTGGCGTTCCACCCGGCCGACGCGAACCTGCTCGCCACCGCCGGTGGCGATAACCACGCCATGGTCCTCTGGGACGTGGCCAGCCCGGCGAAGCCGCGCAGCGTCGTCCGCGGCCCCGGTGCGGGCGTCTGGAGCGTGGCGTTTTCATCCGACGGCCTGGCGGTCGGCTTCCAGCAGCAGCGCAATCCGGACCCACCGACGCCCAACGAGCGCGGCACCGGCCCGGTGCGCGTCTTCGACCTCGACAAGAGCGAGCTGCGTTCCGACGCGGCCGGGTTCGAGCCGGTGAAGCCGGTCGAGACGCTCGATGGTTGGACGGTCAAACCCGGCTGGTCCGACTGGTCGCTCGTCGATCCCAACGGCCGGGCGCACCCGCTCGTGGACAAGCGTTTCTTCGACTTGCCGATGTGCCACACGTTCGTCAAGCCGGTCGGCGACAAGCCGGCGCGGCTCGTCGTCGGTCACTACTGGGGCGCGACGCTCTACGAGTTGACGCCCGCGGGGCCGAAGCTGGTGCGGCACTTTATCGGTCACGGCGGCGAAGTCACCGCGCTCGGCATCGACCCGAACCGCGAGAAGCTGGTGACGGCCTCGCGCGATCAGACCATTTGCTTCTGGAGCCTCGACGGCTGGCCGAGCCATCCCGAACTCGGTGCGGCGTTCAAGCTCGACGACGGCAAGCTGCTGATCGACACAGTGGACCCCGGCGGCCCGGCGTGGGAGACGGGGCTGGAAGTCGGGGACCAGATCGTCGGCGTGTACTTCACGCAGGCGAAGGACCACTTCGTCTACAGCCTCGACGACCGCGATCTCAAGGCCAAGCACGGCATTCAGGTGGCCGCCGACGCGAAGGTTGGCACGGTCCAGGAGGCGGCCGGCCGGCTGAAGGACGCGGTCGTGCCGAATCAGGAGATTCAGTTCGTCCTCAACCGCCGCGGCGTCGCGGTCCACACGCGGATGACCACTATCCAACGGCCGGTCGTGCGCCTGGTGCCGCTGCGGCCGGAGTACTCGGACGCTTTCCTGGTCTACCGTTGGCGCGACTACGTTTACCACGCCAAGGGCGAGGAGGCCGACCGCATCGCCGGCTGGCACGTCAACGCGGCAGCCGACGCCGACCCGACGCCGTCGTTCCAGCCGCTCGGCACGCTCTACAAGACGCTGCACGACGCCGACAAACTGCGGCGCACGCTCCAGCGACTGACCGGCGATGCGGCACTCGTGCAACTCCGCGAATGGGAGCAGCCGAAGGTCACGGTCGCCCTCAAGACGGAGTTCCAGGGCCGCGGCGACGTGCCACTCGTCGTGTCCGCGAAGCCGGTCGGCGAGGGGCCGCTGCAAAAGGTGGTGCGGGCCGAGGTGTGGGTGGACGACGCCCGGCACGCCGACTTCGACGTCGGCCAGCTCCGCGACGGCGTTCTCGAACAGTCGCTGACGCTGGAGCGGGCCACGCTGCCGGGCGGGGCATTCCGCGTGCAGGTGCGGGCGTTCAATGCGGCCGCCATCGAAGGCCGCTCCGAGGAGTTGCGAGTGGTTCTGCCGGCCCCGGCCGCCGCGACCCCGCGCAAGAAGGGCAAGCTGCACGTCCTGGCCGTCGGCGTCTCGGAGTACGCGAAGTTCAAGCTGCCTGGCAACCTGCCGGACCTGCCGCACGCTATCGGCGACGCGCGGGCACTGGCCGCGGCCCTGAACGCCCAGCGCGGTCGGGAACTGTACGAGGGCGGCGAGACGGTCGAGTTGATCGGGCCGGCCGTGACGCCGCTCGGCGTTCTCCAGACGATCAATCAGTTGAACCGGCACACGATCGGCGGCAACGACCTGGCGGTGCTGTTCCTGGCCGGTCACGGCGTCGCGGCGGCGGACGGGTCGTTCCAGTTCGTCTGCTACGGCGGGTCGAAGCTCGACGGCCACCAGTTGAGCCGGGCGTGGGCGGGGGTGCGCTGCCACAAGGTTGCGCTGGTGGACGCGCACAACGCCGGCCGGCTGACGCTGGAGGGCAGCGCGGCGCGGGCGTTGTCGGAGGGCATGCCGATGCTGATCTACGCGGCGTCGCAGCCGGACGAGCGGGCGGCCGCCGACGGCCAGCACGGCCTGTTCGCGCGGGCGCTGCTCGCGGCCTTGGGCGAGCAGTTTCGGCAGGCGGCGGCCGGCGAGGCGGTGATGACCTCCGGCGCGCTGATGAACTACCTCGACGACACGGTGCCGCGGTTGTTCCAGCAGTTGATGGCGAATCGACCGGGCAACCCGCTGTTGGCGGGGCAGGCGAGCCAACGACCGGTAGTGTTCCGCCGCCCGCCGCGCGAGATGGATTTGTTCGCGGCGCGGTGACCTTGCCGTTTAGCGACGCTTCGCAGAAGCGTTCTTGCGCAAGAACGCTTCTGCGAAGCGTCGCT
>CAZNSL010000128.1:0-9928 GCA_964574975.1 uncultured Alcaligenaceae bacterium
ATCAGGGCCGGCACGACCAGGGCGAGTTCCGGGGTGCCGGTCCAGTTCCACCGAACGGCCAGGCCGCCGAGGAGCGCGCCGAGGAAAGACGCGGCCAGCGGCAACGCCAGCAGGCTGGCGTGGCGACGACCGAGTTCCTGGCGGGCCACCAGGCCCAGAGCCGTCGTCACCCCGGCGATCGCTGCGGCTCCGGCGTCGGCCCCCAGCACGACCGCCAGGCAGGCGGCAGCCGCTCCGAGGGCCGGGACGGTCAGCCAGCGCGCCGGCCGCGGCGTATCGGCCTCGACCGACTTCAAGGCGGCCAGGGCCGCGGCCGGCGCGACCTCGCGCCGGCAGACTTGCTCCAGGGTACGGTGGACGCGAGCCTGCACGGCCGTGTTGTAGCGCAGCTCCCGGACCGTCTCCAGCGCGGGACTTTCGGCCCCGAGGGCCACGGCGATGCTCCCGTACGAGAGGGCCACGCGACACGGCTCGGTCGTCAGGGCCGCGGCTGTGGCCGTGAGGGCGCGGTGAATCGCCTCGGACGATTCGTTGTACTCCAGCAGGAGTCGGCCGCCGTGGGCCAGCAAATCCGTCTCAAGCCGTCGCGCGCTCATCGGCCACTCAAACGTCCTCGTTCCGTCGGTCACGCGCTTGGCGCAGCCGCCCGCACGTCCGCGCCGGTGCCGTCTTCGTACTTCCGGAAGTTATCGACGAACAGTCCGGCGAGCTTCTTGGCCGCCGCGTCGTAAGCCGTCTCGTCGGCCCAGGTGTCGCGTGGCCACAGGATTTCCGCGGGCACGCCGGGGCATTCGGCGGCGACCTCGAAACCGAACACCGGGTCGCGGCGGGTCTTCGCAGCGGCCAGCGCCCCGGCGTGGATCGCATCGAGGATCGCCCGTGTGTGGACGAGCTTGATCCGCTTGCCGACGCCGTGGCCGCCGCCGCTCCAGCCGGTGTTCACCAGCCAGACGCGGGCCTCGTGCTGTTTCATCTTCGCCGCGAGCAGTTCCGCGTACTTGTTCGGGTGCCACACCAGGAACGGGCCGCCGAAGCACGGCGAGAACGTGGCCGATGGCTCCTTCACGCCGACCTCGGTGCCGGCCACCTTGGCCGTGTAGCCGCTAATGAAGTGGTACATCGCCTGGGCCGGCGACAGCGCGCTCACCGGCGGCAGCACGCCGAAGGCGTCGCAGGTAAGGAAGATCACGTCGGTCGGGTGGCCGGCCATGCACGGGATGCGGGCGTTCTTGATGAACTCGATCGGGTACGCCCCGCGGGTGTTCTCCGTGATCCGCGTGTCGGCGAAATCGACGCTGTGGTCGTCTTCGAGGACGACGTTCTCCAGCACCGCCCCGAAGCGCAACGCCTGGAAGATGTCCGGCTCGGTTTCGGGCGAGAGGTTGATGGCCTTGGCGTAGCAACCGCCTTCGATGTTGAAGATGCCGTCGTCGCTCCAGACGTGTTCGTCGTCGCCGATCAGGTCGCGCTTCGGGTCCGCCGAGAGCGTCGTTTTGCCGGTGCCCGACAGACCGAACAACAGCGACGACTGGCCCGTCTGCCGGTCGGCCGTCGCGGAGCAGTGCATCGACAACAGGCCGCGCTTCGGGGCGAAGTAGTTCGCCACCGTGAACACGCCCTTTTTCATCTCGCCGGCGTACTCGGTGCCGAGGATTATGAGTTCCCGCTCCTCCAGGCTCACGCAGACACAGGTCTTGGACACCACGCCGGCCGTGAGTCGATTCGCGGGGAACTCGCCGGCGTTGACGATGACGAAATCGGGCTGCCCGAACGCCGCCAACTCCTGCGGCGTCGGCCGGATGAGCATGGTGTGCATGAACAGGGCGTGGTACGGGCGCGAGCAGATGACGCGCACCTTGATGCGGTACTTCGGGTCCCAGCCGGCGAAGCCGTCGAAGCAGTACAGCCGCGCGCGGGTGTTGAGGTAGTCGCGGGCGCGCTCGCGGTTGATCGCAAACGAGTGTTCGTCGAGCGGGATGTTCACCGGCCCCCACCACACGTCGGCCTCGGACTCCGGGTGCTTGACGACGCGCTTGTCCTTGGGCGACCGGCCGGTCTTCGCCCCGGAGTAGGCCACCAGCGCGCCGTTCTCGGCGATGCTCGCGTCCCGCTCGTAGCGGATGGCGTGTTCGTACAGCAGGCTCGGCGGCGCGTTGTGGTGGACCTCCGCGACGGAGAGGTCGTACGCCTGGAGGTCGAACGGTGCGTTCATCGGTCGTTCCCCGGATGGCTCGGCGGCAGCGCCGGGACCGCACGCGCGCCACCCGCGTCGTCCGCCGGATCGAGCTGGGACGGTGCCAGGGTACGGTGGCGCGAGAGGCGGAACACTGGACCTTGGTCCCAAGCGGGTCGCAACCCGGAGGCCGGTGGAGGCCTATTCGCGCCGCGCCATCGCCTCGGCCACGGCGGCCAGCAGCCGTTCGCGCTCGAAGGGCTTGGCGAGGAAATCGACGGCCCCGGCCCCGAGCGCCGTGCGGCGAGCCGCCTGGTCCTCGTGCGCCGTGATGACGACGGTGGCGATGGCCCGGCCCGAAGTGGCCAGCAGTCGCTGAAGGTCCAGACCGCTCATGCCCGGCAGTCGCACGTCGAGTATGAGACAGCCCAACGCGGCCCCGTTGCCGGCGGCCAGGAACTCCTCGGCCGAGGCGTGCGTGGTCACGGTCAACCCGACCGACTGGAACAGCCGTCGCAGGGCTTTGCGGATCGACTCATCGTCGTCGATCACCACCACGCTTGCGTCGGCCTGCTTCACGACACATTCTCGAACGGGACGCGGCCGAGACGCCGCGGCGGAAGCGCGTACGCGACACCCGATGAAACCGAGCGCGGGCCGTCCTTGCCCGCCCGAGGAAGTTTAGTTCCGCAGGTCCACGTCCGAACTGGACCTTGGTCCAAGCCGCGCGATGCCGGCCTTTTCGGCCATGCGGACGAGTTCCGCGAGCGAGTCGGCTCCCATCTTCTTCATGACGTTGCCGCGGTGGAACTTCACCGTCTTCTCGGTCACGCCGATCTGGCGACCGACCTGCTTGTTCAGCATCCCATTCACCACGAGTACCAGAACCTCGTGCTCGCGCGGCGTCAACGCGGCCGCCCGCTGCCGGATCGCCGCAATCTCGCCTCGCCCTGCCCTGTCTTGGGCGGCGGTTTCGAGCGCCTTGCGGACGGCGGCGAGCAGTTCGTCCTTACCGAACGGCTTGGGCAGGAAATCGACCGCCCCGGCCTTCATGGCGCGGACCGTCATCGGAATGTCGCCGTGGCCGGTGATGAAGATGACGGGGAGGGGAACGCCGCCGTCATTCAACAGCCGCTGGAGTTCCAGGCCGCTGCGCCCCGGCATCTGCACGTCGAGGATCAGGCAACCCCGAGCCTGGGTTCGGTCGTGGAGCAGGAATTCGTCCGCCGAGGCGAACGTTTCCGTCCGGTAGCCGGCGAACCGGAGCATCCGGCCCAGGCCCTTGCGAACCGAGTCATCGTCATCGACGACGTAAACGATGGTCATGGCGTCGGACCCGCGGCGGCCGGGAGTGCGAAGTGGAGCGCGGCTCCTTGCCCAGGCGTCGATTCGGCCCAGATGCGGCCGCCGTGGGCCTCGACGATGGTCCGGCTGATCGACAAGCCAATGCCTGTGCCCGTGGGCTTCGTGGTAAAGAATGCGTTGAAAATCTGGTCGAGGTGATCGGGGCTGATGCCTGGACCGAAGTCCCGAACCGCGGTCGCGATCGCGTCGCCCGTTCGTGCCGTGGTGACGGACACCTGCCGCCGGTTGGACGGGCCGCCGCCGACGGCCTCGGCGGCATTGAGCAGGAGGTTGAGGATAACCTGCTGCACCTGGACGCGGTCGCCGACGACCGGCGGCAGGTCCGCGGCGAGGTCGAGCGTCAACGCGACGCTGTCCCGCGTCAACTGGTGCCGGATCAGCAAGGCCACTTCGCGGATCGCCTCGTTCAGGTCGAACGGGGCAACCTCGCGCGGCCCCTCTTGGAGCATGGTTCGGATGCGGCGGACGACCGCGCTCGCGCGCCGCCCGTCCGCCACGATGTCGTGCAGGACCTCCTGCAGCTCGGCCACGTTGGCGTCCCCACGGGTCAGGTAACCTTGGGTCGTCTCGGCGTTACTGACGATGGCGCAGAGCGGCTGGTTGACTTCGTGGGCGATGGCCGCGGCCAACTCGCCGAGCGTCGTCAGCCGGGCCGCCCGGGTCAACTGGTCGCGGAGGCGCAGGGCTTCGTCCTCCGCGTACTTGCGCGACGTGATGTCGATCATCACTCCGCGAATGGCCGCCGGCTGTCGGCCCTCCGACGGGACGGTGACCAGGTCGTGGACCCAGACCGTCGCCCCGTTCGCCGCCACCAACCGGTATTCCGACTCGTGGTTACGGCCGGCGCGAACCGCGTCGCCGATCCCGCCGAGAACGCGGGCGCGGTCGTCCGGGTGCAGTCGGGAGGCCCAGAAACCCTCTCGATACCACGCTTCGTGAGGATAACCCAGCAAGTTCACGACCTGCGGGGCGATGTAGGTCGTTTGGAGGGTGACGGGGTCGGCTTCCCACGGCACCGCGCGGGTCGATTCGACCAGCTCGCGGAAGCGGCGCTCGCGCCGCAGCAACTCCTCGTCGGCCCGCTTCCGGACCAGGGCGTTGGCGAAGACCTCGCCGAGCATGCGGAGCCGCTGAACCAGTTCCTCCGGCCAGGTCCGGTGTTCGCGAAACGAGGCACAGCCGATCGCGTACCGGACCGCTCCGCCGACCTTCAGCGGGATGGTCAATTGCGACTTGAGTCCGAACCGCTCGCAGAACTGCCGCTCCCGAATGGCCGTCGCGGGCAGGTCGTCGGGCAGTTGCACCAGCCGAAGCACGTCCCCGCCGCGGATCTGGCCGACGAACCAGGGCAACTGGTCGTCGAGGATGGACGGCGCGAACGGCGGGAACCCCGGCACGACGTAGGTGTGCGTGAGCCAGATCGTCCCGTCGTCTTGGGAGACGACGGCGAAGCTGCTCCGCTCCACCGGCAGAAACTCGACGACCTGGCGCAGGGCGTCCTCGATCAGCGCGTCGACCTCGGCCGCCGGTCGGTTGACGAAGGCGGCCGACAGGTTCGACATGAGGGTTTCGAACCGGATGCGTTCGTCGAGCGGTGTGGCCAGCGGGCAGCACCCGGACGCGACAGCCGTCGCCAGATCGATCGCCGCCATGCGGGCGGCTGGGGGGAGTTCCGCGGGAAGCAACGGGCAGCGCTCGGCCGCCGACCCGCCGCCGGACGGCTCGGTCGATGACGGGGCAACGGTCTCCGGACGCTCGCTCACGAACGATTCGCTCCCGCGGGTGCGTCACAATCCACGACCGGCGCGCGGTGGAACGCAACGGCCGTTGCCCACCCCGCCTCTCATGCTAGATTGCGACGGCGAGTGCGAATCGGCGAGATGACGCGAGAACGCGCGCGGGCGGCCGCGGCGGCACTCGGGCGAGTGCCGCCGCGTTTGGGAGAGGGATCAATTGTAGAGCCTGGCCAGTTCCGTCAGGTGGGCACGGTACGGGCCGTTGAACCGTTCGAGGATCACGCCGAACCCGTTGATCCGGCCGTCCGCCCGAGCGGCGTTCATGGCCTGGACGCTCGCCAAGGCGTCGTGCCCGCGACCGAGTTGCAGCTCGGACATGGCCTTGAGGTAGTAGTACGCGGCCTGACCGTCCTGTTTCGCCGCGTGATTCAAGAGGACGACAGCGTCCTCGAACTGGCCACGCCGGTAGGCCGCCATCGCCAGCCGCATGCAGTTCGCCGGCGTGAACGGAAAGGCCCCGACGGGCAGCCCGCCGACACACCCCACGAGTGCCCCGATGCCGGGCGTGTACCCCTCCGGCAACTGGAAGGGGTCGATCGCAACCTTGCGTGGCGGAGGCGGGACCATGGTCGGGCCCAAGGCCCGAGGCACGGCCGGGGGCACGGCCGGCTGCGCGACGGCGGCCTTCGGCCGGAGCGATACACCGAGGCCCTGCTCGAGCGACTTGTAATCGGCCTCGTTCAACAGATTCGCTAGGAACTGTTGCACGCACGGCCCCGCCAAATCGGGAGCGCCGGGCGGATCGTTGACCGCCGCGAACGACACGTCGAGGGTGGGCTGTGGTTTCGATTTGTCCAGCCGGACTTCGATGCTCGACAGGTCGGCAATGGTCCGAGCGTCGCCGACGGTCTTCAGCGGCGAATTGGCAACGAACTGCTTGAACGCGGCCGTCACCTGCGGCCCGTCGAGGTCCTTCAACGGCACACGGTTAATCGGATCGGCGGTCGCGGATGCGACGGCCCAGACCGCGGCAGCCACCGCCGCCGTGAACTTGATGCGTGACATGGTTCGATTGCCCCTCGGTTTCAGGACGTCGCGTTCGTCACCAACGGCACGAACGGACCTTCATGATTGCGAAGGTGAAAGGCGGACGCAATTGCGCCGGCCGCGAAGTCCACGCCGGCCCGAAGGAACCGTCGGCACGAATTACGCAACCCGAACGAACGGTAGATTCGGCGCAAACGAACCTTCAGTCTGAGGGCCGCGTTAGCGTGTGCGGCTCCGATCGATTTCGCTGCCCCGAAATGACGAACGCCCGCCGACTTGCGGCGGGCAGTTCGGGAAATGCGGAGAGGGCGGGATTCTCTGACCGCGCGTCTGTCGCCGGCCTCGGTCGGTGGCAACTGCCTGTTTTCTAGCGGTTTTCGGTGATCAGGTCCAGCGCAGTCCTTCCGCAACGCCCCACATGGATTCTTCCCGACCGCCACAAAACCGCCACAAACCAGTCCTGCCCGACCACTGCCTGCAGGCCGTAACCGACCGTGGGATGGTCGTCCCCGCCGCCGTTCAGGCGGCCATTGCCACCCCAACTCACGGTGCGCGGTGTGCGACCAAGCGACCGTGCGAATCGATGACGCGATCCGGATAGACCAAGTAGCCGTTCGACTGGGACCATACTTGAAGTGCGTCTTGAACGGGTCGACAGTCGGCGTCGTAGGCGAGCAGGGCGGCGGGGTTGATGTCCGCCAACGCGCGGGCCGTTTCCCGAGCGAGGAAGGCCGTCTGCACCTCGACGGACTCGCGGTCGTCGTATGTAAACCGCCGCGAGAGTACGTCGCCCGGGCTGTTTGCCAACAGCCAATCCAACGCCTGCTTCAGCACGGGGGCCGCCTCCGCGAAGCTGGCGGCCCCGAGGGCGGTGACGAACTGACGCTGCCGCCTGATTCCCTCTAACGTCACCTCGCCTTCGCGCGCCGCGAGCGCCGCCGCGACCCGCCGGAGCGTCTCCGGGGCCATCAAGTCGCCGGCGTCCCACGCCGCTTCCGCCAGTCCGCGGTCGGTGTCCGAGAGAGCCTCGGACACCGCGGCGTCCAAGGCTCGCTCGCAGTCGACCCGCAGCCACGAGAGGTCGTTCGCCCGCGCCAAGGAGACGACGGCTTCGAGCGCCACCATCCGGTCCGGCCACGGCGAGCCGCCGGCCGCCCGCGCCGTGAGCCACGCCACTTCGCCCGCGGAAAGGTCGGACACGTCGCATGCGCCGGCCGCCCGAACGAGTTGCAGGCGGAGTTCGGAATCCTCCTCGGACGCGATGCGCGTGCCGACCCACCGGAACAGGTCCGCCGTCCCGTGCCGTTCCAGGCACCGGGCCGCCGCCAACCGGTTTTCGCGCTCGGCCTCCGGGTCGCCGAGGATCGACAGCAGCAACGCCTCGCCCTCCCGGACGGGGAACCCCGCCAACGCTTCCAACCCCACGGCGACGCGCAAGTCGGTCCGGGGCAGCGTGGCCACCCGCCGGAGGATGCGATCGCGCCCCTCGGGGTCGAGGCAGCCGTCGTCCGCGTCGCGCAACGCATGCTGGACTTGCCAAACGCGATCGTCCGCCTCGTCGAAAAGGCGGTCGACGAGGGCGTCCACCGCGGCGCGCGTTCCGGACGCGCCCAGGGCGAACACGACATTTTCAAAGAGGCCCTCTGGGGCGTTCGCGTCGGTCGACCGGAGTAACTCGATCAGCCAGGCCACCGTCGCCGCCGCGTCGTCCCGGTAATTGCCCAATTGCCGGACGAGGTCGCCGAGGCGCTCGGGCGGCACGTCCGGCCGCCCTAGTTCACGGCGGCACGCCTCGACTTCGGCCGACGTGACGGCGCGGGGGTTCTCCAGGCCGGCGAAGAGGGAGTGTCGATGCGAAGCCGCCTCAAAGAGTCCGAACCGACGTGCGACGGCCCGCGGGGTGTTCTGAACGATGAACTGCAACGTCAACTCGTTCAACTGGTCGAGGCCGGCCACCGCCCGGGACGCGAGGAATTCGGGGTCAAGCCCGAGGCACTCGTGAACGCACTGCTCGACGACGTTCGGGCTTTGCCGCGGGTCCGCCAGCGCGGCCCATAGTTCCGGGCGGACGTCGCGGCCCAGGGCGTCAAGCCCGCCGTCGCTGTGGCCGGCGGCGGTGACCAACCGCGCCTCCAGGCCCAACACCTGATGGAAGCGATCCCCGTCGGCCGCCCACCGTTTCACGGACGCCCAGAATGGGCCCGCACGCCGCGTGGTGCCGGCCGCGAACCGCAGGACCTCGGCGTAGTCGCGGGCCGGCAGGAGCCGTTCGACGAGCGACTCATACGCCGCGTCGTCGAGTTCGTCGGCGTCGTCGAGGGCCAGGGCGGCAAAATACTCCTGGAACGTGGCGTGGATGAAGCAGTGTTCGTCCAACTCGGTCTCGACATTGATCACCAGGCGTGCACCGACGACGGGGGCCGGGTCGACGCCGTGCCGGCCGGCGATGTCGGCCAGTTGGAGTCGGCGAAAGACGTAGCGCGGCGTCGGCGAGGTGAACAACAGGTCGTGCGACAACTCCGCCAGGACGCGGCCGTGGTCGGCGGTCAACGGGGCTGCGGGCGGCGGGTCGTTCTGGTTGAACTGCTCGCGGACCCACGCCACCACCCGCTCGTAGAGCCGGGCAGGGGACCGGCCCAGGTCGAGGAGTGATCGGTCGCCCGTGATGGCCAGGATTCGGCACAGGAGGGTGTGGAGGAACGGGTTGCTCAGGAGGTCGTTGAGGTCGGCGTCGACGCCGGCGCGGCCGACGAGTTCCGCGGTCAACTCGGGCCGCCCCGCTTGGTCAAACACCCGCGCCGCGAGCTGTTCGATACCGTGCGGGGAAAGCCCGGCCAGCCGGTACACGGCGCTCGACCCGCCAGCGAGAAACCGCTGCGGAATGCCGGACGGACGCGAGGTGACGACGGTCACGAACGACCGGCTGGCGTCCAGGGCCTGTGCGCGGACCGCATTGCGCTGCGCCTCGGGAACCTCATCCCACCCGTCGAGCAGCAATAGGACGCGCCTCCGGCTCCGGCTCGCTTTTGCCATGTGCCGGGCGGCCCGTTCCAGGGCGTCGTCCGGCACCCATTCCCCCCAGTGGACGTGCGTGCCGAGGAAGTACGCCGGCAGCGAGCAGAGGCCGTTGCGGCTCACGAACTCGGCGTAGGCCCCCAGCCCGACGAAGAGCGCGGCGTCGAACTCGTGAAGCCGCCCGTTGTGCAGCGCCCGAACGAGCCAGCGCAGCGTCGTCGACTTGCCCGCGCCGGGTTCGCCGACGATGACGGTGAGCGGCCCGGCCCGCGCCACGACCTGCGGGATCGACAGCGCGACGTGGCCGGCCGCGCGGACGCGCCGGCTCTGACGCCCGGGGTCCACGGACACGTCGCCGCTGCCGCTTGGTTCGACCGGCACGACCAACAAGTCGACGTGAACGCTGTCGAGCGGTAGGGCGTCGCCCCAGCCGATCACCGGCAGCTCGCTCCAGCGCGGGCTGGTTGCCACGTCGTCCAACCAACGGGCCACGGCCGTTTCAACGACGCGCCGGGCCGCGTCCACGTCGTCGGGCGGCTCGCCGTCCGAACGGCAGCCGAGTGCGGCGGCCGCCCGTTGCCGCGCGGCGCGC
>CAZNSL010000129.1:0-4403 GCA_964574975.1 uncultured Alcaligenaceae bacterium
TCAGATCGGTCCCCCTGCCTTTATCTGTGTCGATCTGTGTTTATCTGTGGCTAATTCTTCTTGCCGCGCCGCCAGCGAAGCAGGCCGCCAGCCCCGGCTGCGATCAGCAGGATGTGCGCCGGTTCCGGGACCGGCGACAGCGTGATCGCGCCGTTGATCAGGGTGCCGTACTGGATCAGATAGCCCGCCGGCATGTTCAGTGTCGTGGCAAACTGGCCCGACAGCGAACCGTTGTAGGTCATCAGCGTATAGATGGCGGCTGCCGACACAGGGGCATACGTGTTGGTCACGGGCAGGTCCAGCACGCTCGTCGAGCCGAGCGTCAGATTGCCGTTCACCGCGATGCGGTCGGACGCATCCGGGGCGGTCGACACCTCTGCGGCGTATCGGCCGTTGAGCGTCAGGTTGCCCGTCGTCAGCGTGCCGATACTCAAGCCGGGGGTGACGGACCCACCCTGAGCGATCATCACCGCGCCGGACGCCGTGCCGGTGCCGCCGAGCGTGGCACCATTGGCGACGAGGACGGTCCCGGTGCCGGTCGCACTGCCGGTCGTGTTCGTCACGAGCAAGGTGCCGGCGTTGACCGTCGTGCCGCCGTCGTAGGTCCCGCCGGCCGTGAGGTTGAGGGTGCCGGCCCCGACCTTGGTCAACGAGCCGACGCCGCCGACCGCGCCGAACGACACGGTGCCGCTGCCGGTGCCGTTGTTGGCCACCGTGACGGTGTGGTTGCCGTTGAGCGTGACCGCGCCGAAGTTTAGGCCGAAGCTCTGGTTGGCGGGCGTGGCGGCGTCGGCCCCGACCGTCAGGTTGGCGTTGCTCCCGAACCCGAGGGCACCCATCGTCACCGTCGGGACGTCGGTTGACGCGAGGACGTTGACGACACCCGTCTGGCCGCCCGACACGTTGACGGCATTGGTGTAGGTGTTGAACGTCGGCGTCTGGTAGGTGAAGTTGCTAATCGTCTGATTGGCGAACTCGCCGCCGGTGCCGCCGGTGAAGCCGACGAACGCCTGGCCACCGACGAGGCTGCCCAGATCGACTGCCACTGGGCCGAAGGTAAAGCTGTTCGTGCCGTCGTTGAAGTCGGCGGTGAGGTTGGTGCCGTCGTAGCTGAGGTTGACGGTCACGGTGGTGTTGTAGAGTTCGAGCGGAGCGGTGAGGGTGTACGGGCCGCCGGTGGCCCCGTTGGCGGCCAGCGTGACGCCGCGGCCGCCGCCCGCGGGCTGGTAGATGTTGAGCTGCAGCGCGGCGCTGGGGGTGATGGCCGCCCCGCCGCCGTAGCCGAGGGCACCACCACCGTCGCCGAGGGCGGCGGCACCGCGCGGGTCGTTCTGGAACGTGAAGGTCACGCCGTCGGCCGGGTTGCCGCTGCCGGCGGTGGCGTTGTAGGTGAAGCTCGCCGTAAAGGCGTTAGTCCGCACGCGGTTGTTGAAGAAGAGGCTGCCGGCCTGGCCGCCGGCCGCTGTGGTCAGCGTCAGGACGTCGGCCGCGACGGTCGCGGTGCCGTTGGTCGTGGAGTCGGTGCCGACGGTGCCGAAGCCAGTCAGGGCCGACCGGGCACCAGCGACGACCAGGGTGCCGCCGTTGAGGTTGACCGGGCCGGTGCCCAGCGCGTTGGAGCTGGTCGCGGTGAGCGTGCTGCTCGCGTTGATGGTCGTGCCGCCGGAGTAGCTGCTAGTCCCGTCGAGCGTGAGCGCGCCGCCGGTGCGAGTGAGCGAACCGGTACCCGAAATCCCGCCGGTGTAGGTCGTGGCGGTCGGGCCATTGATGGTCAGGGCGTTGCCGAGGTTGAGGCCGCCGCCGCCGGACAGGCTGGCGATCGTCTGCGGCGCGCCGATGCCGAGGGTGCCGCTGGTGATGGTCACGTCTGCCTGGGTGCCGAGCGCGCCGGCCGCGTTCAAGTTGACGGCACCGGCGTTGACGGCGAGTTGGGTGCCGGCCCCGGCCGACGCCGCCGGAGCGCTGAGGGCCAAGGTGCCCGCGCCGGTCTTAGTGATCGTCCGGGCTGTTCCGCCGTCGTTGACGGCCCCGGTGGTCAGGGTCGCGCCGGTTCCGGTGTTGAAGATCGGGTTGCCGCTCAGGGCAACGGCCCCGACGGTCAGGTTGCCGCCGATGCCGCTGACGACCGTCAGGGTGTTGGCCCCGATCGAGAGGTTGCCCAGGGTCGCCGCCGCGTCGGGGGCTTGCAGGTCGATGGTGGAGTCGGCGGTGACATCGACGGCGTTCGCCGAGAAGTTCTGCGCGATGGGCGTGCCGCCGCTGCCGCTGAAGCCGAACACGTTGAGGAAGCCGCCGCCACTCACCTTGGTGACGGTGATCGACTGGACGGTCTTGGCGCGGTCGGCGGCCGTCAAGGCGATGTCGGTCGCGTACAGGCGCGGGTTGGTGCCAGCTTCCTGGAACGTGCCGTTGGTGATGTTGAACCGGTTGAGCGAACTGAGCGCGAACGGCGTGCCGCCGAACCAGTCGTTGGACAAGAACCCGGTCGCCCCACCGTACACCGATGTCGTGTTGTCGGTGAAGGTCAACGTGGCCGTGTACCGACTCGTGCCCGATCCGGTCGAATGCAGGACGCTGAGGGACTGGAACTGCTGCGGCGTGACCAGAGACACCGTGCCGTTTTCGTTCGTGGCCGCCAGCCGAATCGAGTTGTTGTTGTTGGCCGTGCTGTCGCCGTACGGCTGCATCTGGTACGTGACCAGCGGGTTCTGGGCACTGATGAACGTGCGGTCGCCGCCGGGCAGGCCGCCGGTAGCCGGCGCGCCGGGGATGCCGTTCTCGTAATAAACGTAGTCGACTGCATCGACGGGTGCCGTGACGCCCCACGGAGCGGCGGCCGGGTCCGCGACGGAGCGGATGACATCCTGGTTATAGCCGCCGGTCGTGGCGAATGGGGAACTGCCTACGGCCCCGAGGCGGAGGGTGCCGCCGCCGAGGGTGATGGCATTGGTGCCCAAGGGGTTGGCTGTCGCCGTTCGCGTGACCGCGAGGGTGCCCTCGTTCAGGCGGATGCCGCCGGTCATGTTGTTGACGTCGGTCAACCGCAGCGTGCCTGGGCCGACCTTGGTGAAGCCTTGGTTGCCGGCCAACTGGGTCGAGATGTTGGCCGTGAGGTTCTGAAGGAAGACGTTGACGGTCGGATCGGCCCCGCTGAAGGTGAGCGTGGTGCTGCCACCGATGGTCCAGGTCGGCGGGTTGGTGAGGTTCCCGATGTTGTCGAAGGTGATGTTGCCGATGGTACGGTTGATGTCGAGGGTCACGGTGACCGGCGCGGGGATGGCGTTGCCGAAGGTGGCCGTGCTGCCGGCCCCGTTGGCGATGACGCCGCCTTGCCAGTTGGCTGCGTTGCCCCACGAACCGGTGGCCACGCCCGCCCAGGAACCGTCCTGGCCGCGAACCGCTGGAGGGGTGAACGCCACGGCCGCGACCATCAGCGCGGCGCGCAGAATGGACCGTCGAGACATGATGCGGACTCCGAGGTGCAAAGCCATGAAGATTTGAGCGCTGGGGCACTCAAAGGCGGATACTATCCCGACAATCCACTCCCGGCGAGAGGCAATTCGTAGATTTTCGGGCACAAAGTTTCGCCCGACCTTAACGGCGCTACAGATTGCCCGGCTTATCGCGCCGGAACCGCCGTCATCTGTTTCTCGAATGAAGCGTTTGCGTTCGCCGCCTGGAGGATGGGCGCGGCGGCCTGGAAGTCGGCGTCGGAGTAGCCGGCCCCGACGAGGTACTTGCGCGCCAGCGCTCCCGCATCGGGTGGAGCGAGTCGCTCCGGCTGTGCCCGGCGCTCGCGGTCGTAGTCGGCCAATTCGCGCAACCGAGTGCCGTCGGGAGCGGTGCCGAGCAAGCTGTCGGTGCCGACTCGCACGTCCGGCGGCGGCTGCCGTTCGGGCCGGCGGGCCGCGGTCGGAGCCACCGCCTCGCGCTCCGCCACCATCTTGCCGAGTTCCTGGCACAACGCCGCGGCGAGCATGCCGTCGGTGGTGCACTGCTTCACCAGACCCTCGGTGATGTACACATCGGCGGTGCCGCGATGGAAGACCTCCGGCTGCGGCGCACCGATGGTGCGGAACAGCGGCTTCGCGCCGATCGACGGGTTCTTGGCGAGGACGACGCGGCCGACGGCATCGACGCGAGCGGCCGCCTCGGTGGACGCGGGCGCGACGTTCGGCGGCGGCAACGTGCGCACGGCCTCGCCGCCGAGGCGATCGTCGTTGGACAGGCAACCGGCGGCACAGAGGGCGACCGCCGCGAGGTAGGGAGTGCGCATAGCCGGCGGAATAACCCGGTATCCGGACTACGTCAAGGCGAGCGTGCGCCCCGAGCGGGCGGGGGGGGGGCGGGGGGGGGTGGGCGGGAAAAGACCGCCCCCACCCGCCCCGCCCGCGCACAAAACC
>CAZNSL010000129.1:4413-9892 GCA_964574975.1 uncultured Alcaligenaceae bacterium
GGGTCCCCGGACCCCGACACGGCGCGCGGGCCCCCCGCGCGGCCGGCGGGCGCGGGGTGCGCTTGCGGGCACCCCCGCGGGCACCCCCCGGCCGCTCGGCATCACATTCCCGCCTTCCGCGCCCGCGGCTTGCGCAACGGCAGCGCGTGCGGCGACGCACCGCGGGCCACCGCCCGCCGCACCAAGTCCGCGACGAACGCCTCGTGCTTGCGCCCCAGCGCGACGAACCCGTCCGACATAGCGATGCTGTTGAGGAACGGGTTCGGGTTCACCTCCAGGACGCATGGCGAGCCGTCGGCCCGCAGGCGCACGTCGATGCGCGCGAAGTCGCGGCAGCCGAACAACCGGTAGACCCGCCGCGTCAACTCGTCCACCGCGGCCGCAATGTCGACCGGCAGCTTCACCGCCGTCGTCAGTGGCGTCGTCCTGTACTCGGTCGAGTCCTCTCGCCACTTCGCGTCGAAGGTGTAGATCGGCCAGACGCCACGGCCGAACCCGACCTCCATCGCCGGCAACACCGTCAGCGACCCGTCCAATTCCTCGACCGCGTTGACGTGCAACTCGCGCCCATCCACGAACTCCTCGACCAGCACCGGCGGGCCGAACGTCTCCAGCACGTAGGCGACGCGGGCCTCCAGCGCGGCCTGGTCGGTGACGACACTGGCCTGCGTGATGCCGACGCTGGCGTCCTGGTTCGACGGCTTGACGATGACCGGCCAGCCGAGGTCGTGAGCGGGAACCGGCAGCCGCTCGACGGCGACGAAGCGCGGTACCGGCAGCCCGGCTCCCATCAGGACGTACTTGGTTAGCAGCTTGTCGCGGGCGACCGTAATGGCCGGCACGGGGCAACCCGTGTACGGCACGCCGAGCCATTCGAGCAGCCCGGCGACGTACACCTCGGTCTCGCCCCAGGCGGCCAGCCCCTCGAAGAGGTTGAAGACGGCGTGCGGCCGGATGCGGCGGACGCAATGGATGAGCGAGGACGGGTCGCGGCCGACGGCGAGGCGGTCGACGACGAAGCCGGCCTCCTTGAGGACGTTGCACACGTCGTCGGCCGTGTCGAGGATGTCGTGTTCCGAGAGGGCGTCGGGGTGGTCCTTGGGTAGGAGCGGTTCGTTGTACAAGACCAGCACGCGGGTCGAGCGCTTCGGCATGGCGGCGGGTCTCGGCGCAGGTGAGCGGGCGCTAAAGCATACCGTGAAATCGGCGCGCGGAACTTGCACGGGTGAGGAAAAGTTCGGTTCGCGACGCTTCGCGGGTGCCATGCTTGCCGCTTTGGGCAAGCATGTCTTCGGCGTTCCGTCATGCTTGCCCAAAGCGGCAAGCATGGCACCCACCGATTACGACGGGGCCGTTGAGGAAAAGTTCGGTTCGCGACGCTTCGCGGGTGCCATGCTTGCCGCTTTGGGCAAGCATGTCTTCGGCGTTCCGTCATGCTTGCCCAAAGCGGCAAGCATGGCACCCACCGATTACGACGGGGCCGTTCGCGCTCGAGCCGCGTCGACGACGGCACCGACGATGTCCGCGTGCGTCACGCCGTAGCCCTTCGCCAGCACGATCAGGTCGCTCGTCACCGGGTTCAGCCCCGGCAGCGGGTTCGCCTCGATGAAGTACGGCACGCCGCCGCGGACGCGGAAATCGACGCGGCACACGTCGCGGCAGCCGAGAGCCGCGTACGCACCCAGCGCCGCCGCCTCGATGGCCGCTTGCACTGTCGGAAGATAGTGCGCCGGTGTCTCGTAGCGGACGCGGTTCTCCCAGTCGCGCTTCACCTCCAGGCTGTAGACGAAGTGTTCCTCGTCGGTCTTGGGAACGACGCGCATGACGCCGAGGACGCGCGGCGGGGCGTTGCCGAGGACGCCGACGGTGATCTCGTCGCCGACGATGAACTCCTCGACGGCGAGCGGCTGCCGGTAGTCGCGCTGCGCCACCGCGATGGCGTCGCGCAACTCGGCCGCGTTGGTGGCGACGCAGCGGCCGCGGATGCCCTTGCTGGAACCTTCCCACGCCGGCTTGACGATGACCGGGTAAACGATGCCGGCCGCGTCGAACGGCTTGCCCGGTACCGCGAGCCGCCCGGCCGGTACCGGCACGCCGGCCGCGCCGACGAGCGTGCGGGCCGCATCCTTGTCGAGCGTGACGGCAAGCGTGAGCGGGTCGCTGCCGGTGTAGGGGATGCCGAGCAACTCGCAGACGGCCGGCACGCGGGCCTCGCGACTGCGGCTGGTGCCGACGCCCTCGGCGATGTTGAAGACGAGGTCCGGCGGATCGGCGAGGAGCTTCTCGACGAGCGGCTTGCCGTCGCCGAGTTCGCTGACGCGCCAGCCGCGGGCGCGCAGTACGTCGCCGATGCCGCGGACGGTGACGGGGCTGTCGAATTCCTCGTCCCAGTCGTCCGGCCGATCCGCAACGGGTGGGGCGTCGCCCTTCAAGTCGAACGCGATGCCGACGTGCATGAGGTGGCGGTTCCTTCCGGGCGAACGGCCGGCGTCAGCCGGCTGGTGCCGGCCCCGAGCAGAGACTGTAACCGCTCGCGGGAGTCCGCACCAGTCGGCTTACGCCGGCCGTTCGCCAATGGCCTCGTCACTTCGTCGGCGCGTCGGCCGGCTGCATCTTCGCCAGGAACTTCTTCAACTCGTCGAGTTCCCGCTGCAACTGGTCGATGCGTTTCTCGATGTCGGCGCGCTGGAGCGGCACGCTGCGGAGTCGCGCGGGCGCGGCGGGTGCCGCGACGGCCGGCGTCGTCGCTATCGCCGGGACACGCAGCGCCCTCGCGACGGGGGCCGGTGCAGCGGCCGACATCGCCTCGGCAAGCCGCCGCGACGCCTGGCGAAGTTGGATTTCGGTCGCCTGGACTTGATACTCTGCTTCCGCGAGGTCGGCGTGTGACTTTTCGGTTTGGGCGACGGCTCGCCGGTACTCGGAATCGGTGCCCTGGCCGGAGGCGCGGAGCTTCTTGGCCATCTCGCGATCCTCCTGCGACGCCACAAGCAACGACTTCGCCGCGCCTAGCTTCGCCCGGTTCAACTCCAGACGGGCCTTGAGCAAGTCGATTTCGTCGCGCAAGTCGTTGACGTTCGCCGCGGGGGGCGCTAACGCGGGCGCAGCCGCAACAGTCGGCAGCGCGGCCTTGGCGGGCACCGCTGGGATCGCGGGCACCGCCGGCTCCGCTGGGATCGCGGGCTTCGCCGGCGCGGGCGGCTCGTCCGGCGGGTCGTCGGCCCAGCCGGGCCGCAGCGGCAGAGCCAGCGCGGCCAGCCCGATCAGAACCACGGCCGCGGCCCATGGGCGGCAGCGCTCGGTCGATGGCGTCAGAATCATTGTCACCCTCCTTCGCAAGTCGGACCCGCGGGCCGCTCCGCCGCACGCCAGCGGCACGGCCAACGGTCGGGAAATGTAAGCCGCCGCTTCCACCAGGGCCGACGCGTACTCGCCGGCCAGGTGCGGCAGCGCCCGCACCACTCGTTCATCGCAACACGCTTCTTCCGCGGCCCGTCGGGCGCGCCGCGCCCACCAGGCGACCGGCAGCCACCAGTACAGGCCGACGGCCGCTATCTCCAGTCGCCGCGTCCAGGCGTCGCCGCGGGCGAGGTGGGCCAACTCGTGCGCCAGCACCGCGACGCGACCGCCGCGGCCGAGTCGTGCCCACAACCCGCGCGGCAGGAACACCGTCGAGCGGCCGAGCGCAAATGGCGACACGGCCGCGTCGAGCCAGCGCACCCGCACCGGCCGCCGCAGGCCGACCGCCCGCGCCGCTTCCAACAAATCGTCCACGACCTCCGGCGTCGCGTCGTCGGCATGCCACGCGACGCGGCGGAAGCGTGCCAGCCGCACGGCCGCCAGCGCCCAGTAGCCGCACGACCCGGCCAGCCACGCCGTCAGGCCAGCCGCCGACCACGACCAGCGCGGCGCGACGGCAACATGCGCGAGTGCGTTCGTTGGTGGCAGCGCGGGAGTGGCGTCGAGGTCGTCGATGGGCGCGGGGAGGTTCGTCGGGGGTTCGGCGATTGCCGGCGCGGGTAACGCCGGCGTCGCAGGCTCGCCGCGCGGCACTGCGAGCGTCGGCCGGACGAGCGGCACGAAGACCAGCGGCGGCACCACGCACTTCACGAGGACGAGCAACCACGCTTGGCTGGCGAACGCCGGCCGGCGGACGACGAGCGCGGCGACGGCGACGACCGCCGCGAGGAGTGTCGCGAGGCCCGCGTTGATGAGCAGCAGTTCCACGGCCGACTCCTACTCGCCCAAGCGGGCGCTTCGAGACAGGCGGCGGACCAGCGCCCGCAGCTCGCGCAATTCGTCGTCGGATAGCGGCCCGGCCTCGACCAGGCTGGACAACAGCGGCGTCAGCGAGCCGTCGCACAGATCGTCGGCGACAGCCCGGACGCGGCGGGCGATGAGTTGCTCGCGCGGCACCACGGCGGTGAACTCGCGCTGCGGCCCGTCGCGGCGCGACGTGACGTAGCCCTTCGCTTCGAGCCGCTCCAGCAACTTCTGCACGGTCGTGTAGTGTGCGGGCGTGCCGTCGGGGTACAGGGCGTCGGCGAGCCGGCGGCGGGTCTGCGTGCCGTCGTCCCACAACAGCCGCAAGACGGCCAACTCGGCGTCCGTCACATCGGCGAAGTCCTCGCGCATCGGCGACCGTCTCCTTAGACATGGCGACTAGGAACGATTAGACACGATGACTAAGAGATTGTCAAGGGGTCGTTCGCCGGATACGCTGGCGCTATCCTGCCGGAGTCTTCCATGCTCCCCCTGCTCGCGCTCCTCCTCGCCACCGATCCCGTACCCGCCGATTCCGCCGCCGCGATCGCGGCGCTGCGAACCGCCCTGGCCGCGGACCCGGCGGCCGATGTTGCCGGCAAGGACTTCGCCCGAGTGCCGCTCACGAAGACCGACGCGGCGGCCGCGCGCGACTTGCTCTGGACGGCCCACGCCGCGCACATCGCGAAGGACCGGGCGACCGAAGTCGCGGCCCGCAAGCTGACCGACGGCGCACTCGCCATGCCGTTCTACCTCAAGGCGTTCGGCGACAAGCCGGCGGCGGGCCGCAGTCTGTGGATTTCGATGCACGGCGGCGGCAACGCTGCGAAGCGCGTCAACGATCGGCAGTGGGAGAACCAGAAGCGCCTGTACGAACCGTCCGAAGGGCTGTACGTCGCCCCACGTGCCCCGACCAACACCTGGAACCTATGGCACGAGCCGCACATCGACCGGCTGTTCTCGCGGCTGATCGAAGACCTGATCGTACTGGAAGGCGTGGACCCGGATCGCGTCTACCTGATGGGCTACTCGGCCGGCGGCGACGGCGTGTACGCGCTCGCGCCGCGGATGGCCGACGCCTTCGCCGCCGTCGCGATGATGGCCGGCCACCCGAACGCCGAATCGCCACTCGGCCTGCGCAACCTGCCGTTCGCGCTCCAGGTCGGCGGCGACGACTCCGCGTATGGCCGCAACGCCATCGCGGCCACCTACGCGG
>CAZNSL010000130.1:0-9853 GCA_964574975.1 uncultured Alcaligenaceae bacterium
ATGGAGCCAGGGTCCAGGGGTTGACACCCCTGGCTACCCACGGCCGCCCCTCCGGGGCTAAGGCAGCGGGCTACGTCGATCCGCCGCGAGTTCGTTCTCGGCAATCGACAGCCAGATCACCTGGTATTTCATTGCCGGGCCTGCAAATCGCGCAGAATGTCGGCGTGCGGCCGGCCCGTACGGTCCTTGCGCCGCTCGGCCATCTCCTGATCCGTGAACGGCGACTTCACGCCGGGCGGCAGTTGCCCTTCGCCCTCCAGGGACAGGGCACCGATCACCCGGCCCTCCGGGTCGCGCAGCTCGACCACGCCCACCGCACCCCTCAACGCGGCGAGCAAGTCCGGATCGTTTACGGTAATCGACATTGGTCGGCCCACCGTTGGACGGCTCAATTCTAGCTAGTGCCGAGCCGTTGGTTCAAGGTTTGCCCACCCCGGCCGGCCGGTTGCGCCGCGGCACATCCCACAGGCGGAAACCGATATCGCCGTCCGACGATGACGAGTCGGCGGACTCCGGCGAAAGCGTGCCGCCGTCGTCGCGGCCGTTCGGGCCGACCGAGTACACGACGACGCCATCGGCGGTACGCTCGAACCGCAGCGGCTGGCCCGTGTACGGGTCGTCGGGTAGTGGCTCACCAAGGGCCGTCAGCGACGGCGGCCAGTCGCCGTGCGCGACGCGGTACTGCTCGACAGCGACGGCTGCGATGGCACAATGCAGGTGGGCGCGGTCGTAGACGAGTCTGGTTCGCCACCACCCCGATCCGCAGACGTTCCAGCGGGCCGGGCCCGGGGCCGTGGCCCGGTCGGCGTCGAGCGCCTTGACGGCCGGCAACCGCTCCGACCAGGGCAGCGCCGCCGTCGCCACCTCGCGCGTACAGAGGTCGAGGGCCGCGGCGTGGGCGGCGTCGGTCTCGATGGCGACGTGGTCGTTGAACCACTCGCCGACGCGCTCCGTCGCCGTCGGGGTGTATCGCCCCAGAGCGATCGTTTTCACGGTTGACGCCTTGACCGTGCCGTCGCGCAGGGCGGTGATCGCTCGGTCGGCGATGGCCCGCTGCCCCCGGGCGGCGACCAACCACGGATCGTAGACCAACTCGGCGGCCAGTTCGCGGCGCACCGCGGCGAGCTGTTCCGGTGAGAGCGTCGCGTGACCGAGGAGGCGTTCGAGGTCGCGGACCGCCCGGTGGAGTTGGACGATGTCGTGGGCGGCTTGCGACAATGGCAACGGCTCACCGTGCAGCGACCTGCCGAGGTTCAGGCGGGCGCGGAAGGCCGCCAGCGCCCGCGGCACGTCGCCGTCCTGCACGGCCAGGTGGGCGAGCGGGCTGAGGCCGCGGGCGCTCACCCGCTCCACCCGCGTCAGGTGCGTCAGCGGCGTCATAACGACGCCGGGCGTGAAGGCGACGACGTGCCGGCCGCGCGGGCGGTCCGCGAGGGCGAGAAGGTCCGGCACGGCCGGCGCGTTGCGGTCGAGCGAGTTCCGCAGATGCTCTTCCTGCTCGGACGACAGCCGGACGTTCGGCGGCACCGCATGTTCCACGGCATCGAGCGCGTCCGTCAATCCCTACGGCGACGGGACGAGTTTGGCGAACGCGGCGTCGATGACGACGGCGGAGTTCTCGGTGTCCGGGATGTCGGGCCGCGCTCGTTCGATATCGTCGAGCCGCCAGCCGGGGTCGGTGCGGTCGAGGTCGGCGATCACCGCCGCGAGCCGACGGGCGTCGGCGGCCCGACGGACGAGGACCGCGCCCACGACCGCAGCTAACGCCGCGACGAGGAGGCCGAATAGTAGGACGAAGGTGCGGCGTCGCTTCATGGCCCACCCCCCGGCGCTGGCTGGTTGCGCTGCGGCACGTCCCACAGGCGAAAGCCGACGCCGCGGTTAAGCGGCAGGCCGCCGACGGCCGGGTCGATCCAGCCGTCGCCGCTGGGCTGGAGTTCCGGCATCGGGACGTAGATTTCGACGCCGTCGCCGGTGCGGCGGTAGTCGAGCGGGCCGCCTGTCAGCGGGTTGCCCGGCAGCGGGCCGAGTACGCCCAGCGTCGCCGGCCAGTCGCCGTGCGCTAGCCGGTAGCGCTCGACGACGATGGCCGCCAGGGCGCAGCGGACGCGGGCCTCATCGCGGGCAAACCACTGGAGCGACGACAGCAGGCCTTGCCCCAGCCGCAAAGGGTCCGGTTCGCCCAGCGCCTGGATCGCCCGCCAGCGCTCCGGCCACGGCTGGCGGACGGCGGCGAGGACTTCGGCGGCCCGGCCGAGGGCGTCGGCGTGGCGGCCGACCGTGTCGAGACCGACGCAGTCGATCAGCCAGTCGCGCACTTTGTCGAGCGGCTGCGTGCCGTCGTCGTCCCGCTCGCAGACGCGACGGAATTGCGATGCCGGCATCTCGCCGCGCCGGGCCATTTCGGCGATGCGATCCGCCTGCGCCAACTGGCCGCGGGCCGCCACGAGCATCAGGTCGTCGGCCAACTCCGCGCGCAGGTCGCTCTCGACGCCGGCCAGTTGGGCGTCGGTCAGTTCGCGGTGGCCGAGCAGGCGTTCGAGGCCGCGGACGGCGTCCATGCGCAGCCGGGCGCGCCACCACTGCGACGGCCGTAGCGGCTCGTCGCGGTACGACCGGCCGAGGTAGAGGCTACCGCGGACCAGGCGCAGCGCCAGCGCTGTATCGCCGCGCTGCACGGCGGCGAGAAACAGGTCGAGCAGCAGCCCGCCGCGCAGGTTGGCCGCGTCGTCCATCGGCCGGTACGCCGTCGCGTAGCCGTCGCCGACGTAGGCGTCGGCGTGCCGGCCGCGTGGGAAGCGGTCGAATTCGAGCGCCGGCCGGATGGCGTCCTCATGGGCCTCGACGCCCTCGATGACGAACCGCCACAGCGACGGCGACAGGCGGACGTTCGCGGTCAGTTCGGCGAACAGGGCGTTGCGGATCGGGGTGCGCGACCCGCCGCCGAATCGGCCGTGAACGGCGGCGGCTTCGGCGAGTGCGGTGTGCAGGTTGTCCTCGGCCGCCAGCGGCGTCGCGCGCAGGCTGGCAACGAGGTCGTCGAGCCGCCAGTGCGGGTCGGCCGCGTCGAGTGCCGCGAGTTGCTCCGCGAGCCGGCGAGCGTCGGCCTCGCGTTGCACGTGGAGCCGTGCGGCTACCGCTACGACCGCAAGGGCCGCGACCGCGGCGAGAACGGAGTGACGGCGCTTCGTGCGGGCGGTCATGGCCCATCCCCCGGCGGCTGGTTGCGCTGTGGCATGTCCCACAGGCGGACGCCGAGGTCGCCGTCTTTGGGGATGTTGCCGTCGTCCTTCGCTAGTTCGCCGCCGTCGTCGCGCAAGTTCGGGCCGACTGAGTAGATGGTGACGCCGTTGGTGGTGCGCTTCAGGAGCAGCGGCTTGCCGGAAAACGGGTCGTTGGGCAGTGGGCCGAGCGCGGCGAGCGACGCCGGCCAGTCGCCGTGGGCAACGCGGTGCTGTTCGACGGCGACGGCCGCAACGGCCGTGCGCAGGCGCGCCTGGTCGAACACCAACCCCGTCAGCCACTTCGACCGGTCGAACTGCAACCACCATCGCGCCGGCTCCGGGGCGACGGCCCACTCGGCGTCGAGCGCTTGCACGGCCGGCAGCCGCTCGTGCCACGGCAATCTGGCCGTGGCCAGAGTCCGCGTGAGGATGTCGAGGAGGAAAGCGTGGGCCGGATCGACCTCCGGGGCGATGAAGTCGTTGAGTCGGTCGCCCGCGCGCTCGACCGGCGATGGGTTGTAGCCGCGCAAGAGCATCGGCTTGACCTGCGACGTCTTGGCCGCGCCGCTGCGCAGGCCCTCCATGAACTGGTCGGCGCTCGCCCGCTCGCCGCGCAGAGCGACCGGCCACGGGTCGTCGGCCAGTTCCGCCTCCAGTTCGTGCCGCACCGCTGCGAGTTGGTCCGGCGACAGGGTCGCGTGGCCGAGCAGTCGCTCGAAGCCGCGCACCGCCAGCTTGCGGTGGCGGGCGCGGATCAGTTGCGAGATCAAGTACGGTTCGTCGCGCAGCGCCCGGCCGAGGTTCAGTTGTGCCCGGAGGAGTACGATCGCTCGGGCCGCGTCGCCGTCCTGCACCGCGAGCAGGGCGAGCGGTTGGAGCGCCCAGGCGTTTACCTGCGACATGCGGTCGGCGTGCGGTAACGGTGTCGAGACGGCGTCGGCCGCGTGCGCGATGCCGTGTCGGCCGCGCGGGTAGTCGGCGAGCGCCAGAACCGCCGGTACGGCGTCGGCGTTTGTCGCCACCTGCGCCCGCACCGCCGTGTCCTGGTCGGCAGTGAGCCGGACGTTCGGCGACAGGTCGGCCTCGATGCTGGCGGGCGGCGACCCGTTCCGGTTGAGCTTCCCGAACGCGGTGCCGAGGGCGCGGGCCGAGTTCTCGGCCTGGGGCACTCGGGCACGGGCACGCTCGATATCGACGAGCCGCCAGCCGGGGTCGGTGCGGTCGAGGTCGGCGATCGCAGCCGCGAGCCGGCGGACGGCTGCCTGGCGGCGCACGACCAGCGACGCGAAAAACCCCACCACGATGACCGCGACGACGCCGATCAGTGCGAACAACAAACGGCGGCGCTTGGGGCGTGCGGCGGTGGCGGCGGTCACGGCGTCTCCTGGCGGCGAAGTGAGGCAGCCTCTACGATACCGCCCCGCGCACCGTGGGGGAAGCGCCAGCCCGCAGCCGCCCGGCGTTCCACGCCGGTTCCGTCAACCGCCGGGCGGCTGATCGAGCATCGCCTGGAAGTCGGCAGGGAAGCCGGCCCACGCGGCCCGATAAGTTTCTTCGAGTGGGGCCGGGATGTAGTCGTCGCCCGTCAGAAAGATCGGCAACTCAGGGAGTTCGTCGCCGACGGCGACAGGCTCGACGTAAGCGGTCTTGGTCGGCCAAGCCCGGTACGCGGCTGCCGTGAGACGCTTGTCCGGCGGCAATTCGAACGTCTGCGACGCGATCCGTTTCCAGATGACCTTGTGGATGCCTTCGGGATCGCGCTTAGACGGCGGAAACAGATCGACGACGAGGAGATGAATGCCCTGCCAAATCAAGTCGGAGGTCTTACGGGCGAAGGCTTGGATCGCGTGGCGGCTGCTCTTGTTGCCGGGCGACACGATCTCGATGACCGCGACAACATCGCCGTGCCGGTGTTGGATACGAACCCGATCCGCCCGGCGGGCATACACATCGTCCTCACCCTCGACCACGAACCGGGCCTTTGGGGGAGCGGTTGCGACGGCAATGCCGGCGGCTGGCTCCTCGTCGCGGGCGTTCGGCCCACGCCGCAGCGCGAGGACATCCGGGATCGGGCCGCTGGCTTGCTGTTCGGCGAGCGCAACATAGCCGGACGGCAGCCGACCAGCATTCAGAGACTTTTTGATCTCGATGACCCAGGTCTGATGGAAGTCGTGGAACAACCCGGCATCGACGCGGGTCCAGTCGTGGATCGGCATGGCGAAACTCCTGCGGACATGCCGTTCATTCTATCGCCCGAGCCTAACCGGAGAGTGCCGCCGTCAGCACCGCGCGGGCGTACGCCCAGTCGCGGTAGGCCGTGGCCCGCGATACGCCGAGCGCATCGGCCGCCTCCTCCACCGACATCCCCACGAACAGCCGCAGCCGCGCGACATCGGCGGCGGCGGCGTCCTCGGCCGCGAGCGCCATCAACGCCTCATCGACGGCCAGGAGCGTATCGGGGTCGGGCACGGCGACGCGGTCGCCCTCGGCCAGTTCGAAGCGCTTGCCGGTGCCGCCGCGTTTGCCGGCCCTCTTCTTGCGTGCCCGATCGACGAGGATGCGGCGCATCGCCTCGGCCGCGGCGGCGAAGAAGTGGCTACGGCCCGCGTACCGCCGCTCGCCGACGAGCCGCAAGTACGCTTCGTGAACCAGACTGGTTGCGTCGAGCGTCTGGCCGGGCTTCTCGTGGGCGAGCTTGGCGGCCGCCAGCCGGCGCAGCTCGGTGTAGACCAGCGGCAGCAACTCCGCGGCGGCGTGCCGGTCGCCGCGGTCGGCCGCGGCCAAGAGTCGCGTCACCGGGGACATGTCACGGAATGCTCAAGTCGTCGCACGCCTGCTCGTAGCTCTGTTCGAGGTCGAGCGGCACCGCGAGGCCGTCGCGCAGCCACAGCGGCAGCGTCGGCAACGGCTGCCCGACGGCCAGCCCGTGCGACCACGTTTCCAGGACGGCCCGTTCGCCCCGCGGGAGCCACCGGCACGAGGCCGCGTAGAGCGGCGGCGGCTCGTCGCCGAACGTCGCGTCGCGTTGGCCAATGAACGCCATCAGGTCGGCGTACAGGTTGAATTGCCGCACCGTAACGAGGTCCACGATGCTGACCGCGACGCCCGCCCGAAGCAGGGCCGCACACTTGCCGACGAACGCGTTGCGGCTCTCGGGTCGGTCCTGGTTCCGCGGGCTGACGATCTCGACGGCCGCGACCAACCGCCGACCGCGCCGCGCGTCGTAAACGCGAACTTCGTACTCGTCGTAATCCGGTAGCTCGGTCTCGACCGCGACGCTCGGGGCCGCCGGGGCCCAGACGGCCGTCGCCACGCCGCCGTCGCTCCCGTTGGCGTCAAAGCTCGATGCGACACGCCCGGTCTCAAAAGTAGCGACATCGACTTCCATTTGCGAGCCTGCGTGGACACGCGGCCCGGCGACGTACCCCGGTGGCAACCGCTTTCGCAATTGCTGGACGATGACCATCGGCCAACCGGCGTGGAATTCTTCCCACGAGGTGACCGTGTCGAGCGGCGGGCGAAAGTGATCGCGGAGCGGCATGACGCGGAATCCCTCCATTCGATTCTACCAGAAACGTGGTGGCGTGCGGCTGCACCACCGCCGCGGCCAAGAGTCGCGTCACGTCAGTCACGGCGACGGCCCTCGCGTTGCCACCGAGAACGCTTTCCGCTCGATGTCCGTGAGCGTACGCAGGCCCTGGCGGCGGAAGTGCGCCGGCACGTCCACCGGCAACAGCGCCAGCGTGAAGTGCGCCAAATCCACGAGGACCATCGTGTCGTCGGCCACGAAGGTAAGACCTTCGCACGCCGGCGGTGTGCGCGGGCAACGATAGAGGTTGTGCCCGGTCTGCGCGTTCCAGAGGCCGAACTCAGTCGTCGTGTCGGTCGCGATCAGCCGGCCGTTGCGGCTCAGGGCAACGTGAGAAATCGGTTCCGGCGTGAGGTCGAACTGACGGAGCTGCGTGCGAGTGGCCACGTCCCAGAGTCGGACCTGGCCGTGGGCGCAGACGATCAGTTGCGACCCTTCCGCACCGAACGCTACGGCGCGGCATTCGCCCTCCAGGGCGGTTGGCAACGATCCCTCCAGCGTGCCGGAATCCAGGTTCCACAGTTCGACCGATCCTGCCTTGCGGTCGCGCCGTCGGTGCGGCACCAGGGCCGCCCGCCGGCCGTCCGCCGACAGCGCAAACGCTCTCACGCCGATTGCACCGGGGCCGAGGTCGAGCGTTGCAACCGCCCGACCCGATTCGGCGTCGAATGCGCGGAACAACACGTCGTCGCCCGTCCGTCGAACCGGCAGGAGGAAGCGCCGTCCGGTGTCGCGGGTCGTCAGCAACCGTTGACGATGGACGATGTCCGGGTTGCAATCCGGCACGTCGTCGTACCGGGCGACTTCCTCGCCGGTCGTTGCCGACAGGACGGCCGTACCGCCGGCCCTCGCGACGCGCAACAGTCGCCGACCGTCCGCAAGCACGCGCACGACGCTCGTGCTATCTTGCCGCCACGGGAACGGTTGGCCCGGCCCGAGGTCGAGCGTCCGCAGCGTGGAGGCGTCCAGCACCTCGACCCGGCCGTCGCCGCGAAACGTCGTGACCTTCGCCCCGCGGTCGTCGATCAGTGCGTGTTCGTTCGTCCGGCCGAAGCTCCACGCGGGCAGCACTCCGCGGTCGCCGAGGTCCCAAAGGGACAACTGCTGACCGACGCCGCTGGTGACCGCGGTCGTTCCCGCCGGGTCGATGGCCAGGTCGCCGTCGCCCGCGTCCGGCTTCGCGGCCCGGTAGATCGTTCGCCCGTCGGTCAGGTCCCACGCGATGACGCTGCCATTGCCCGTTCGCGCGACCGCCCGTCGCCCGTCCGCGCTCAACTGGGCTCGGGTGGCTACCTCGTTCTCCGGAGCCTCCAAGCGTCGGACCCAGCGCACGCGCTCGGCGTCGAAGACCCGCAGCGGCCCCGGCGAACCGAGGAAGTGCCGATTGGAAAGCGTCGCCGTGGTGGACGACGGCTGTACCAGCAGCACCGCTCCATCCGCCGACGCCCGAACCGTGACCCCGTTGGCCGTTAGTTGGCCCGTCCCGTCGCGGAGCAGCGTCTTCTTCTTCTCCGCGATGTCCCAGGCCGCCACACCCTCACGGGTGAAATCGAGCAATTTCATCCCGTCGCGGGAAAAGGCGAGCGCCGGGAACGGCAACTTGTCGGCTTCGTGCTCCTCCAACAGCAGCGCCTTCGTCGCGGCGTCCCACACGCGGAGGGTCCGATTCCCGACCGACGACGTTGCGACCTTGCGACCGTCGCGGCTGAAGGCCACCGCGCGGAGCGGGTCGGTCGTCTCGAACTCGAACGCCACTTCGAATGCGGGCATCGCGAAGACGACGAGGCGATGCACGACGGGTTCGCGGTCGCCGTCCTTGGTCGCGGGCTTTTTGGCGACAACAGCTAACACATCGGCCTCCGCGGCGAACGTGGCTGCTCCGAGCGTGTAACCGTCGAGCCGGTGCCGCCCGAGTGTCCGGCCGTTGGTCGCGTCCCAAGCCGTCAGCCCGCCGCCATCTTCGAGGCCGACCAGCCAGCGGCCCCGCGGATCGGTGACGAGGTCTTTGAGGCTGGTTTCGCCGGCCGGCTGAGTCGAGAACTCGCGGACGGAACTGCGCGTGGCGGTGTCGAGGACAAGGACCTTATCGTGACTACCGTTCACGGCCATTAGGTGCCGGCCATCGGGCAGAAATGTGAACCACCCGGAGGGATAGAACGGCGTCGGCAGCGGCCGCGGGTTCGGCATGCTCTGCACCGCGGCGAGGGCCGTGCCCAAGGTCGCCGGGTCGTTCGACAATGTGACGGCTTCGTGAGCCAACGCCCTCGCCACGTCGTGGTTCTGCGGCTTGCGGAGGAGCGCCGTCGTGGCGAGCCGAAGACCCTCGGAGCGGCGCAGCGCATCGGCCGTGGCCTTCTCGGCGCGCTGGACGCGGTCGAACTGCTGCTGCAACGCGTCGCGGCTGGCGACGGCCGCGGCCCGTTCGTCCGCGGCCACGGCCTCGGCCTTCCACGCCAGGCTCGCGAGCCACAATGCGTCCAAGGCCCCGACGATGAGCAAGAGCGCGAACGCCGTCGCCGTGCCGATCCACACGCGATGCTTCCGCACCGTCTTGCGCAGCCGATAGCCGAGCGACGGCGGGCACGCCTCGACCGGTTCATCCTTCAGGTAGCGCTCCACGTCGTTCGCCAGCCCGTTGGCGGTTTCGTAGCGGCGAGTGCGGTCCTTCTCCAGCGCCTTCATGACGATCCAGTCGAGTTCTCCACGCACTAGCGCCGGCAGCCGACCCGGCTCCGTGCGCCGGTTCGCCGACACCGCCGGTAGCGTCGCCTTGAGGCTGCTGAGCCGGACGCTCGGCCGCGGTGGGTCTTCCTCACGGATGATGCGGCGGATTTCGTCGAACGCGGCCGTCACCAGTCGTTCGCGGTCGAACGGCGTCGTCCCCGTCAGCAGCTCGTAGAGCATGACGCCGAGCGCGTACACATCGGAGCGGGTGTCCACGTCCAGCCCGCTCATCTCGGCCTGTTCCGGCGACATGTACAAGGGCGTACCGATCATCTGCGTGAAGCGAGTGTAGATCGTCTTCTCGGTCAGCCGTTGG
>CAZNSL010000131.1:0-5473 GCA_964574975.1 uncultured Alcaligenaceae bacterium
AGAGGAATGAATCATTCCTCTGCCTTCTCTGTGCCCTCTGTGACTCTGTGGCGAAGTCTTCTTTCTGGACAATCCCGCCTCGACACGCCGCCCGCACTTGTACTAAACTCGATCCGCCCTTCCACGGACGGAGCCGGCATGCGCCTGGTCCATCTCACCGCGTCGCCGTTCTTCGGCGGACCCGAACGGCAGATGCTCGGCCTCGCCCGCGCCCTGCCGGCCAATTACGAAACGACCTTCCTGTCCTTTGGCGAAGGCGGCAACTGCGAACCGTTTCTGGCCCAGGCGCGTGCGAGCGGCTTCGACGCCCACCGGTTGCGGCACGACACGCCGCGACTGCTGGCGGCCAAGCGAGAACTCGTCGAGCTGCTGCGCGAGCGGTCGGCCGACGTGCTGCTCTGTCACGGCTACAAGGCGAACTTCGTTGGCCGACCGGCGGCCCGCGCGGCCGGCGTACCGGCGGTGGCCGTCGTTCGCGGCTGGACCGGGCAGGACTTCCGCGTCCGCTGCTACGACGGTCTCGATCGCGTGCTACTCAAGCGGATGCCGCACGTCGTCTGCGTGTCGGACGGGCTGGCCGAGCGCGTCTACGCCACCGGCGTGCCGCGGTCGCGGGTGCGGGTGATCCGCAACGCCGCCCGGCCCGATGCCTTCGGCGAACCGTCACCAGAGTACCGCAAAAAGCTCGACGCCCTGTTCCCGACGCCGGGCGAGCGCTTTGTCGTGTCGGCCCACCGGCTGACGCCCGACAAGGGTACGCACGTCCTGATCGACGCGGCAAAGTCGCTCTGCGCCGCCGACCCCGGCGTGCGCTTCGCCATCTTCGGCCAGGGGTCCGCCCGTCCTGACCTCGAACGGCAAGTCGCCGCCGCTGGCCTGTCGAACCTGGTGAAGTTCGCCGGCTTCGTGCCGGACCTCGACCGCTACACGCCGAACGCCGACGCTTTCGTGCTGCCGTCGTTCGCGGAGGGATTGCCGAACGTGGTGCTGGAAGCGTGCGCCTGCGGTGTGCCGTGCGTGGCGACCGCGGTGGACGGCACGCCGGAGGTGCTGTTCGATGGCGTGAACGGCTTCCTCGTCCCGCCCGGCGACGCGACGCTCCTGGCCGACCGGCTCGGCCGGTTGCTGCGCGACGCGGGTCTGCGTCGCCGCATGGGCGAGGCCGGCCGCGAGTTGGTGCGCGGTCAGTTCACCTTCGCCGCCCAGGCGAAGCGCTACGCGGCGTTCTTCGAGGAAATCGCCCCGGCGTGCGTGGCATGATCCGCGTCAACTTCGTCATCGACCGTCTGACCCGCGGCGGTACCGAGACGCAGCTTCTGGCGCTCGTGCGTTCGCTCGACCGCGCCCGCTTCGCGCCATCGCTCGTTCTGCTCGACGGCACCGACGCCGACAGCCACGAACTTGCCCCGGACGATTGCCCCGTCCTGCGCCTCGGTTTGACGAAGCTGCACCGGCCGACCGCCGTGGCCGCGGCGGCGAAGCTCGCCCGTTTCTGGCGCGAGCAGCGCGTCGATGTCGTGCAGACGTACTTCCTCGACAGCGTGTACTTCGGCGTGCCGCTGGCCCGCGCCTGCGGCGTCCGCCGGGTGGTGCGGGTGCGCAACAACGTCGGCCACTGGCTGACGCCGCGGCACCGCTCGCTCGGCCGCGTCGTGGCTCGGTTGGTCGATGCGACGTTGACCAATTGCGAGCCGGCCCGGCGAGCAATCCTCGACGCCGAGGGCGGCGACGCTCGCAAGGTGGTCGTTCTGGAGAACGGCGTCGATCTCGGTCGCTTCGAGTCGTTGCCGCCGCCGGACGCGCGGGCGAAGCGCGTCGGCGTGGTCGCCAACCTGCGGCCGGTCAAAGGCGTGGACGTGTTCGCCCGCGCCGCCGCGACGATCGGCGATCCGTCGGTGTCGTTCCACGTTGCCGGCGACGGCGAGCAGCGGCCGGAACTGGAGCGGCTGATCGCCGAACTCGGCCTGGGCGGGCGTTTTCATCTGGCCGGTAACGTTGCCGACGTGCCGGGCTTCCTCGCGGAGCTGGACGTGGTGGTGCTGCCGTCGCATGCCGAGGGCATGTCGAACGCGGTGCTGGAGGCGCTGGCCGCGGGCCGGCCGGTCGTGGCTACCGACGTGGGCGCGAACGCTCACCTGCTCGGTGGCGGTGCGTACGGTGTGTTGGTGCCGCCGGGCGACCCGGCCGCGCTGGCCGTCGCGATCGACGGGTTGTTGGCCGACCCGGCGCGAGCGCGGGCGCTCGCGGCCGCCGGCCGGGCGCACGTCCGGACGACGTACAGCCGCGACGCGATGCGGCGGCGGTTCGAGCGGTTCTACGAACGGTTGGCCGGTTAGCGACGCTTCGCAGAAGCGTTCATTGCGCGCTAACCGGGTAACGACAACCGGAAGCACGCTCCCGCGCCCGGTCGCAGGTCCAGCCGGCCGCCGAGCAGCCGCGCCCAACGGCACGCCAGGGCCAACCCCAAACCGACGCCGCCCGCCGTCGTGTCCGCGCCTTGACCGCGGCGGAACGGACGGAAGATGCCGCGCCGTTCCCGGCCCGCCACGCCCGGCCCGCGGTCCTCGACCTCCAGCACCAGCCGCCCCGGCTCGCGCGCTGCTCGCAGCCACACTCGCGCATCGGCCGAGCCGCGGCTGTACTTGCAGGCGTTGTCGATCAGGTTGCCGACGATTCGTTCGACTAGCTCGCGGTCCGTCGTCACCGCCGGGCAACACCCGTCGGCGATTTCGAGGACCAGTTCCTTGTCGGCCCCCTTGCAGCGCTCGCGCCAGTCGTCGCGCACCTTCTCCAACAGTTCGACGACGTTCACCGACGCAAGGCTCAGTTGCGGCCGTTGCCGTTCGAGCCGGGCGAAGTCGAGGACGTTGGTCACCAGCCGCTGCAAGCGGTCGCTCTCGCCGTGCAGGGTGTGCAGGTACTCGCCGCGAGTCGCCTCGTCGCGGACCATGCCGCTCGTGAGCATGTCGAGATAGAGTCGCAGCGTCGTCAGCGGCGTGCGCAGTTCGTGCGTTACCGCCGAGACGAAACGGAAGCGCCGCTCCGACAGGTCGAGCAAGCCCCAGCCGCCGAGGCCGACGACGACCAGCGCCGCGACGGCGGCCAGCCACGCTACGGCGAGGCCGACGCGCAACGGCGTCCGTTCCCACGGCATCGCGCCGGGCACCAGCCGCACCGGCAGGGCGGTCATGACCTCGTCGCGGTCGCCGCCGTCGAACGCGACGAGGTCGGCGTCGGGGAACAGGTCGGGCAGTTCCGCCAGCAGTAGTCCGCGCAACTTCGGCCAGTCGATGACGATGCCCTGGACGATGCGGCGGTCGCCGCACAGGGCCAGCCGGGCGACGACGAGCTGGTCCGGCCGACCGGCGTCGCGTAGCCACATCGGCTGGAGCAGGCCGAGCCGCACCGGGCACGGCTTGCCGGCGTCCGCCGTCCACTTGCCGCCGGTCTCCAGCCACGCGATCTCCTCGCCGAACGGCAGGAAGTTGTAGTTGATCGCGTTGTTCGAGAACCCGCCACGGCCCTCGCCCTTAATGGCGACGTTCTGCCGCGCGCGGTTCTGAAAGTCGTTGTCGGGGTTCTGGTTGAACAACTGTCCGCTCTGCTGCGGCTGCACCACCTGGGCGGGCGGGGCATTGGGCACTTCGGCGAATTGGACCGCGTCCTTCGGGGTCGGCAGTTCGGTCGTTTCGTCGTCGCGCAGGCGGTCGAACAGCGCTCGCGGCGGGTAGTTCGCGAGGGCCGCGAGTCGCTCGGCGTGCGGCGGCGTCACGTTGCCGCAGGCGCATAGCGCGCCGGGACTTTGCAATTGGGCCAGGAGCTTCGGCGACAGCACCTGCGGCGAGCGCCAGTTGCCCTTCGGCGTTGCCTGAAAGTGCAGCACCATCCAGTCGGGCAGTTCGGCGTTGAGCAAGGGCGACGGCACCAGGACCGTGCCGGGCGTGCAGGCGAAGCCGTTGCGCTGGAGCGCCGGCACCGGGACGTACAGCGGGTCGTAGTGCTGGTACGGCCGGCTGTCCTCGCGCGCCAGCGCTGGGCCGACGCGGTTTTCGAGCCGCCACAGGGCGAGCCGGGTGCGGTCGGATTTCTCGACGCCGAGAGCGGCCCGGGTCACCCAGCCGAGGCCGCCGACGACCAGAGCCACGATCAGCCCATAGGCCAATAGCCACAGCGCCCGCGCCCGCCACCACGCACTCACGAGTTGACTCCCACGGGAACGAGGTCGGGGCCGGCCGCGTAGCCACGGCCGCGCACCGTCAGGATCGCTTCGGGCGCATCGGCCCCGGACGGGTCGCGTAACTTGGCCCGCAACCGGGCGACGTGCATGTCCACGGTGCGCGTCTCGACGCCGTGCGGCGACACGCCCCAGACCGCGGCAAGCAGATCGTCTCGCGCCACAGTGCGCTCGCGTTTGGCGATGAGGTACGTCAGAATGTTCGCCTCCGTCTCGGACAGTTCGACGCGGGTGCCGCACGGCCAGACGATCTCGCGGCGCTGGAAGTCGAGCGTCGCCGAGCCGAGCGTCGCACGAGTCGTCTGCAGGGCAGCGTGCGGCGAGCGTCGCAGAACCGCCTCGACGCGGGCCAGAAGTTCGCGGGCCGAGAACGGCTTGACGACGTAATCGTCGGCTCCCATACGCAGGCCGCGCACGCGGTCGTCCTCGGTGCCGCGAGCGGTCAGCACGATGACCGGCAGTGCCGGCCGCACCTTGCGCAACTCCGCGAGTACGTCGAGACCGTCGCGCTTGGGCAGGAGCAAGTCGAGCAACACCAATCCGACATCGCGGCGTAGGGCAGCGGCAAGGCCGGCGTCGCCGTCGGCCGCCTCGGTGACGCCGTAGCCGTGCAGGCGCAGCACGTCGACGACACCGCGACGGATGGCCGGCTCGTCCTCGACGACGACGACGTGAGTGGACATTTTCCCTCCATTACCGCCAGCCCGGCGCGCCCGCGACGGGTCGAACAACCCGTCGCTGGCGCTCCGGGCTGGCCGGGTTCACTTCGCCACCACCGTCCCGATCTGCATCTGCCGGTCCAGCTCCAGGCGGAACGCGTAGTCGATCGGCAGCGCCGTCTCGCCGTGGCAGCCCGGCTGCACCACCACGTCCCAACGCAGCAGGTTCTTCGGCCGGTCCTCGCGGACGTACATTGCGTCGCCACTCAACTCCGGCTTCTGCGACACCAAACTCACCGCGACGGCCTGCGCTTCCGCCTTCGGCAGCCGGTCCCACACTTGTAGCTTAATCGGCTCGGCCTTGTAGCTGTTGACGAGGATGCGGTAATCGAACGTCAGCACCTGGTTGCCGCCGGTCGTCTTGCGGTCCTTCGTCATCAGTTGCCGGCTCACCTGCACCTGCGGGTCCGCGCCGAAGCCGACCGTGAACTGCTTGCCGATGGCCACGATCGGCAACTCGCCGCGGCCGACGAAGTCGCTGCCCAGGTACATCGTCGCCGCGCCGGCCAGCAGCACGAAG
>CAZNSL010000131.1:5483-9817 GCA_964574975.1 uncultured Alcaligenaceae bacterium
CACTCTTAGTCGTCAGGGTCGCCTGCCGGTAGACGTGCGGCGTCAGCACCGGCACCGCCTTGTAGAAGAACTCCGGGGCCAACTCCAGCCGAGCGATCTCCAAGGTCTGCTCGTCGTTGCGCGACGGCAGGCTGAGCCGAGTCTTGAGCCGGTAGGTGACGGCCGGGCCTTCGCTGGTCGCGGCACCACCGAGTTCGCGGCGCGCCGTCAGGATGTCGTCGCAGGACGCCAACAGTTCGCCGTACTGCTCCAGGGCGGCCGCTTCGTTGAAGACGCGGTTGCCCTCGGTCCAGTTGTACATGTTGTTGAACGTCTGCGCCTGGCCGCGGCCGGAGTTGGCCCGCTGCTGAATCTCCTTGAAGGCGTCCTTGCCGCCGCTGCCACCGAAGCGCCCGGCCGGGAACTCCGCCTGACCCGTCTGCGGCTGCTGCGCCACGGCCTGCCCCGGCCGGGCGACCGGCACCGCCGACACCTCCAGCGACTTCAATTCCGGCGGGGCGGCGTTGAGCATCGGCTGCGCCGTCGAGAGCGCCAGCGCGACGTTCGACCAGTCCTCGCCGGTCTTCTGCTGGACGGACGCGAGGTATTCGAGCGACACCGGGTCCTTGTCCTTGTTGGCCCGCAGCTTGTACTGCGGCCGCCACGCGACGGCCCCAACGAGGTAGTTGAGGCGGATCTTACCACCGGCCGCGTTGGCCTTGTCCACGACGATCACCGCGTCGCGCTCGGTGCGCGCCACGCCGGCCGACAGCTCGTTAAGCTGCCGGGCCGCGAACGCCGCCTGCTCCTCGTTGCCCTTGATCTGCTGCTGCAGCGCGACGATCTCCTTCGCCCGTTCGGCGCGGGTCGTCATGACGTACTTGGCCAGCGCGATCGTCGACTCGCTGTTGAGCATGCCCTTGTCGGTCAGGTGGGCGAGCGTCGCGCCGGTGAAGCCTTCGAGCTTGGCGAGGAACTTCTGGTTCTCGTCCACGGCTTTGAGGTCGGCCTGGAGCTTCTGCGTCGCCAGGGCGAGGGCCTTGATCTGGGCCTGGAGCTTGCGGACCTCCTCGCGGGTGTCCTCCTGGATGGCGCGGGCACGGAAGCGAGTGTTGAGGATGCGGGTGCCGTTCTCGCCCTCGCTGTAGAGCGAGTTCGGCACCGTCTCCGGCGGCAGTGGGTTGACCAACAGTTCGAGGACGCCCATGCCTTCGGGCACGGTGACTTCGCGGGTAACGAGGGCGCTGTTCTGGTAGACGGTGACGGCGACGATCTTGTGCGCGGTCGGCTTCGGGTCCGGCTCGCGGGCCGTCAGGACGGGGGTAACGCACAGGGCGGCGGCGAGTGCAAGATGGCGCAGTCGCATGGGTCAGACCTCGGAAGGGTTAGTGGGCCGCGGGCATTCTAACCGATCCGACGTACCGGCACGGTAACGAGTTTGTCACGGGTTGGAAGGAGTCTGTGACGCCGCGAGCCGGGCGACGAGGGCCATGTACTGATCCACCCGGTTCTGCCACAGGCCCTGTGCCGCGGCCCAAAGGCTCGTCTTCCAATTCACCAGGCTCAAGTGGTCGCCCTCCCACACCTCGAACGCCTCGCCCCACTGCGCCGACGCTACCGAGACGATGCCGTCGTTCTCGCCCTCGGCCGCCCCGACCACCGCGTGCGTCAACCGCCACTCCGGGCCGACCCACGCTCCGGTCGCCCGACCGGCCACCGAGAAGTAGCGCACGCCCGGCACGTCGCACACCCGCTCGTTGAACGCCCGGCAGCCGTCGGTCGTCAGGTCGTAGAACGCCTGCGCCGGCACGTCGAAGTAGTCGAACACCGGGCGCACCAGTCGCTCCAGCCGGCGGACACCCCAGTCGGCGAACGGGCTGCCGCGATGCGGCGTGCCGAGGGTCGTCAACGATAGCACTGCTTCGTCCATGTCCAGGCATGAGATCATGTAGCGGGCGTCGAGGCCGCCCATGCTGTGGGCGATGATGTGGACGCGCTCGCCGGGCAGCTCGTGCGTCAGGAAGGCGCGCAGGTCTGCGGCCCGCTTGGCGACGCCGCCAGTCGGGCTAAGCTGGGCCGACGCCACGCGATTGCCGGCCGCGATCAGCGCCTCCGCGATGCCGGGGAAGTAATTGACTAGCTCCACCGGGCCGACGCGCAGGGCGTTGAAGCCGAGCAGGCCGTGGACCAGGACGATCGGGTTCTTGAGGCGGGGCTGGTCCATCGCGGTGCGTCCGCAGCGGGCAACGGGGCACGAGCGGCCGCGTGTACTGTACGCACGGCGGCGGGGCGGTGCAAGAAGCGGTTATCCGCAGATTTCGCAGATGTCGCCGATTAAATACAGAGAAAACAAAAGCAGATGGATGGATTTGTTTTCTCACATAAACTACCTAAAAAAAAATTTTAGTTTTTTTTTTTTTTTTTATTTTTATTTATTCCCCCACATCTGCGAAATCTGCGGATAACCTCTTCACGCCTTCCGCCGGCGGAACGGTAGGTCCATCGAGATGTACCGCATGTAGCCCGACGGGATGCGCTCCGCTCGCTCCAACGATTGCTCCGCCCCCACCAGCATCGTCCGCGCCACCCACCAGTACGCTAGGCCGACCGCGCCCGCCCAGACCAGCACCGTCAGCACGCCCGCCCACGGCACCGTCAGCACGCCCGCCGCGCCCGACGAACGCGCCAGCGACTCCAAGGCCCAGCTCAGGATGGCGAAGATCGACATCGCCACGCAGGTCAACGGCGACGCCACGCACCAGAGCACGAAGCCGCCCAGATAGCCGAGCGTGACCGTCGCCAGCAGGCTCCGCCACGAACTCTGCGACCGGGCCGAACACCACATCCCGACCGACCCCAGGAAGTCCATCATCAGCCACGTCACCAGCAGGCCGGCCGTCACGGCCAAAGCGTACTCGACCCCGCCGGCGGCGGCCCACAGGATGGCCAGCACTCCGGCCGCCCACGGCCCAGCCTTCGGCAGATACCAGCCGATGCCGCTAGCGACTGCCGCTGCGACGGCGGCGTACGCCACGAACGCCACCGGCTCGGAGCGGCTCATCGGCCCGACCACGACAGCGACGCCGAGGTCGAAGGCGAGGACGAACGGCCAGGTCGATGCCAGGATGCCGCGCAGTTTGCCGCGGACCAAATCGCGGAACGTCCACGGCGTCGTCAACAGGCCCTCCCAGGTCTGCCGCTCGCGCTCGCCGACGATGGTGCCGGAGGCGCGCACACCCACGGCCGCGCTGGCGATCAGGGCCGCGATAAACACGAGGTGCATCGCCTCCTCGGTACGGAAGCCGGGGCCGGCCGCGGCGATGGCCCACGCCAGCCCGACGGCAAAGCAGAGCGGCAGCGTCAGCCAGCGCGGCAGCCGCCGGCCGACGTGGCCCTCCTTCCAGGCGATGGCGTCGAGCGTCGGCCGCGGGCGGTCGAGGTTGCGGAACGCCAGTCGGCGGCGCGGCTTCGCCTGCAACTGCTTGACGTGCGCCGGCCGCAGCCGCCACGACGCCACCAGCCAGCAGACGAGCGTGATCGTGCCGTAGACGGTGGCCGTGCGACCGAGGCGGCGAGCGACCTCCGCCGGGTCGTCGCGGTCGAACGCTGTTTCCAGCGCATGCAGCGGGTTGAGTGCGTCGATCAATTCCTGCGGCAGCGGCAGCAAGTCGAGCGCGAAGAGCAGCCACGCGCCGCCGACGAGGATGTAGACCACGAGGACGGCCGTGCGCGTCTGCTTGGTCCAAACGGAGGCCAGCAAGCTGATGGCGCTCAGGCTCAACAGCAGGCAGGCGGACGTGACGACGAGGGCAACGATGAATTCCGGTGGCACGCCGCCGTAGGGGCCGAAGAAGGCGATGATCGGCAACGAGACGAGGCCGAGTAGCCCGACCTGCCCGGCGCGGGCGGCGAGCTTGCCGCCGACGATGGCCAGCGGGCCGAGGTGGGTGGCGAGGAGCGGGTCGAGGGTGCCGCGGGTCTTCTCGTCGGTGATCGCGCCGGCGGCGAACGCGGGCGTGGCCAGGGCGAACAGGATGAACTGCTGTACCAGGAGGAAGTTGACGAACTGGCGGGCGTTGGTGGAGAAGCGGGCCTTGTCGTCGGTCTGGAAGAAGAACGCGACGAGCAAGACGAGCCAGGCGGCGAGGATCCAGCGCAGGACGTAGGCGGCCAGGTGCCGCGTCGAGCGGAGCATCTCGGCCTGGAAGACGGCGGCGAACATGCGTCCGGCCCTTCGGTCGCGGGAACCGCCTCATCCTACGGGCGACCGCGGGCCGCCGCCAACCGAAACCGTCGCCGCTTGGGTGCCATGCTTGCCGCTTTGGGCAAGCATGTCTTCGCGCCGACCCATGCTT
>CAZNSL010000132.1:0-9788 GCA_964574975.1 uncultured Alcaligenaceae bacterium
GACTTATCGCCGAGGATCTCGATGGCCACTAGCGACGCGCGCCGCCGCTCGGGCTTGGCGTCCGCGTCGAGCATTGTCAACCATTCCGTGAGCGTTCGGCCCTTCAGGGATGGCTCGTCGGCGGCCGCCGCGATAGTGGTGAAGGCGAAGGCAAGACAGACGAGCCAACGGTGCAGGGTCATGGCGGCCATTCGAGGGCAAAGGCGCGGCGGGAGTCATGGTACTTGCCCAGTTGCCCTGCGGTCAAGGAGCGCCGTGCTGGACCTCCCGCGCCACAACCTTGACGGGGTTCCGTGGCTCGGCTACCGTTAATGGCTGCGGTCGAAATACCCGCGCGGAGAGCTGATGTCAGCACGTTCGACATGCGTCGTCGGGTTGCAGTGGGGCGATGAGGCCAAGGGCAAAGTCGTCGACATCCTGACCGACCGGCACGACTTCGTTGTCCGTTACAATGGTGGCGCGAACGCCGGACATACCGTCGTCCGCGGCGGCTCCGTTTACAAACTCTCGCTCCTCCCGACGGGTGTCCTCACTCCGACCGTGACCTCGGTCATCGGCAACGGCGTCGTAATCTACCCGCCGCGCTTCCGCGAGGAGATCGAGTCGCTCCAGACTTCCGGCGTTGCCGTCGGCGCGAACCTCGTCGTCAGCAACCACGCCCACGTCATCTTCCCGTACCATCTGGAGGAAGATCGACTCAACGAATCGGCCCGCGATGGTGCAATCGGTACGACAGGCCGCGGTATTGGCCCGTGCTACCAGGACAAGGTCGGCCGCACTTGCGGCATCCGCGTCGGCGACCTGCTCGACCCCGTCGCCCTGCGCGAGCGGCTGCGGACGGTCGTGCCACGCAAGAACCGACTCCTTGCCGCACTCGCTGACGGCGCGGAACTGCGTCGATTCGACGCCGACGAGCTGGCCGACGAATACGTCGCTCATGGCGAGATGTTGCGCCCTCACGTTGCCGACACGGCGCACCTGTTACTCAACGCAAACCGCGCCGGCAAGCGATTCCTCTTCGAGGCGGCCCAGGGCAGCCTACTCGACATCGACCACGGAAGTTACCCCTACGTCACCAGCTCCAACAGCACGCCCGCCGGCATCTGGAGCGGCACCGGCCTGCCGAGTCGCACGCTGACGCGCGTCATCGGCGTATTGAAGGCGTACACGACCCGCGTTGGCCGCGGGCCGTTGCCGACCGAGTTGCACGACGACACCGGCGAACGCATCCGCAAAGTCGGCCGTGAATACGGGACCGTTACCGGTCGGCCTCGTCGCGTCGGTTGGTTCGACGCCGTGGCGGCTCGCTACTCCGCTGCCGTAGCCGGGGCCGATGAGCTAGCCCTGATGCTCGTCGACGTGCTATCCGGGCTGCCAGAACTGAGCATCTGTACTGGCTACACGCTCGACGGCCGTCCAACCGACGAATTCCCCGCCGATGGCGCGACGCTCGAACGCTGCCATCCGGTCCTCGAAACCCTGCCTGGCTGGTCGAACGACATCACGGCCGTGCGCCGACGGGCCGACCTACCGGACGCGGCCCGGCGGTACGTCGACCGCATCGCGGCGGCGGTCGGCCTACCGGTACGGCTGATTTCGGTCGGCCCGGATCGCGATCAAACCATCCAGGACTGAGGACGACATGAGTTCGGTCGTCCCATCCGCGAGCCGCACGACACGATACACGCCGGACGAACTGGCCGTCCTCGGTCTGAGTGCTGCGAGTCTGCCGCGGCACGTCGCCATCATCATGGACGGGAACGGCCGCTGGGCACAGGAGCGCGGCCTGCCGCGACACGAGGGCCACCGCCAGGGGGCCGTCAGCGTCCGCAACATCATCGAGGAGAGTTGCCGGATCGGCCTGACGCAACTGACCCTCTACTGCCTCAGCTCGGAAAACTGGAAGCGGCCGCAGCAGGAACTCGACTTCCTCATGGCGCTGCTGCATCAGTACCTGCTCGACGAACGTGCCGAGATCATGGAGCAGGACATCCGTTTCCGCGTCATCGGCCAACGGTCCGGCTTGCCCGACGACGTGTTGCACGAGATCGACGAAAGCACTCGCATCAGTGCCAGCAACCGCGGGCTGACGCTCTGCCTGGCGATCAACTATGGCTCGCGAGCCGAGATCGTCGATGGCGTGCGAGCGATTACCGAGCGCGTTCGTCGGGGTGAGATTGAGCCGGACGACATCGACGAAGCCCTGGTCGGCGAGTCGCTCTACACGGCCGGCATGCCGGACCCGGACCTACTGATCCGCACGGCCGGCGAGATGCGCGTCAGCAACTACCTGCTCTGGCAAATCTCGTACGCCGAACTGTGGGTATCGCCGAAGTGCTGGCCCGACTTCGACGCCGCGACGCTCCACGAGGCACTGCGCGACTACGCCGGCCGCGTCCGCCGCTTCGGCGGGCTGGCCTGAACCGATGGGGTGTCGATGCTGCGAACGCGGATGATCGTCGGAACCATTCTCGCCGCCTTGGCCGGCGGCATGTTGCTGATCGACGAGCGGTTCGCGCCGTGGTATCCGTTCCTATTTGCGACCGTCGCGTTCCTGGCCGGCGCAGGCACCGTCGAACTGTGGAAGCTAGTACCGTCAGAGCGACGACCGCGGATGTGGCTCGTTCTGCCGGCCGTTTTGTTCGTTGTCGTCGCCAACTGGCTGCCGTTCGCCCACGCCTTCACCGCCACCGTCCTCGCGGCGTTCCTGGTCGAGATGGCGACGTTCCGCGAACCGGGCCGGTCGGTCGAACGGATCGCCGTCGGCGTTTGGGTGGTGGCGTACTTGGGCCTCCTTCCCAGTTACCTCGTGCGACTACGTTTCACCGGCGACGACATCCGCGCGAGTTCCTACGCGCTCGCACTCGCGATTTTCGTGCCGAAAGCGTGCGACATTGGAGCGTACTTCACCGGCCGGCTGATCGGCCGTCACCGCATGACACCGGTCCTCAGCCCCAAGAAGACCTGGGAGGGTGCGGCCGGTGGGCTTCTCACCGCGGTCGGTGTGGCGTTTCTGTTGAACGCGCAGTGCCACATCATCCCCGGCGGTGCGACCGGCACGATTGGCTTTGGCTTGACCGTCGGGCTGGCGGGCTTGTTGGGCGACCTGGCCGAATCGCTCGTCAAGCGCGACTGCCAGCAAAAAGACGCCTCGCAAGCCGTACCCGGCTTTGGCGGTGTCCTCGATGTCGTCGACGCGATTCTGTTCGCCGCCCCGGTGACGTACTGGTGGCTCCGTCCAAGCTGACGCTGCGAAGCGTCGCCAACTGAAGGGCTCCGTACCCGATGACCGAATCCCGCACCGTGACGCTCGACAGCCGCGACGAGGCCGTGCCCCTGTTCGGACCGCGCGATGCCCACCTCCGCATGATCCGCGATGCGCTCGCTGTCCGGATTATCGCCCGCGGCGATACGCTGCAAATCGACGGCGACGCCGACGCCGTCTCCAAAGCCGAACGGGCGTTCGAGCAATTGCGGCAAGTTCTCAAGACGCAGGGCCAACTCCAACCGGAGGACGTTCGTACCGTGCTGGCGGTCGTGCAAACGGGCGGCGAACGCGGCGGCGCGGGTACCGTCGGCGTGACCGACGGCGGCAAGTACCTGCGGGCGCGCACCGACGGCCAGGGCCGCTACATCCAGGCGATGCGCGACAACGATGTGATCCTCTGCGTCGGCCCAGCCGGTACCGGCAAAACCTATCTGGCGGTCGCCATGGCCGTCACGATGCTTCGCCAGAACGCGATCAAACGCGTCGTCCTGGTACGCCCCGCGGTCGAAGCCGGCGAACGGCTCGGCTATCTGCCGGGCGACCTGTCGGCCAAGATCAACCCGTACCTGCGACCGCTATTCGACTCCCTCAACGACATGATGGAGCCGGAGCAAGTCAAGCGCTACCTCGAAAACGACGTGATCGAGATCGCGCCACTGGCGTATATGCGCGGTCGCGCACAACCGGTAACCAGCCGCGTCCTCACGCCAGATGGTTTTCGTCCGATCGGCACTATTCACGTCGGCGATTTCGTCGTCGGGTCGGATGGCCGGCCGACGAGGGTCCTCGGCGTCTTTCCGCAGGGCCGAAAGGAGGTCTTCCGTGTGACGATGACCGACGGCGCAACGACGCGCTGCTGCGGCGAACACCTGTGGTCGGTGACGACGCGCGACGACACTCGCCGCGGCAAACCATCGCGTGTACTGCAAACCTCGGACATGATCGGCCAACTGCGGGCTAACCACTACCACCGCTACGAGTTGCCACTGCTGTCGGAACCGGTCGCGTGGCAGTCCCGCGGAGTGCCAATCGACCCCTACGCACTGGGCCTGCTATTGGGCGACGGTTGTATCACGGGGTCGACGACACCGTCATTTGCGACCACCGACCGCGAACTTGTCGAGTCACTCGACTCACGGCTCGTGGGTATCGGTGCGACGCACAAGGGCGGCGTGGACTACGTCCTGAACGCCAAGCCGCACCGACGCGGCTCGATGCCCAACCCACTGACGGTGCGCCTCCGCGAACTCGACCTCCTCGGCACCCGCTCGTCGACCAAGTTCGTCCCGCGCGATTATTTGCTAAATGGCCCCGACATCCGCCACGCCGTCCTCCAGGGGTTACTGGACACCGACGGCGGACCCGTGACACAGGTTGGCCGGACTTGCCGCGTCCAGTACGTGTCCACATCGAGGCAGCTTTGCGACGATGTCGTATTCCTGGTGCGGTCGCTGGGCGGCGTCGCCACGCAACGCATACGTCGGGCCGAAGGACGAACGCCAGGGTGCGCGATGGGGCGGCCGGTTCCGTACCGTTCGGATGCCTACTGCGTGGACTTGCGCCTGCCTCATGGCATCGCCCCGTTCCGACTGCGCCGCAAAGCCGAGAGGTACGCGGCCCACGGCGGCGGACGACCGATGCGATACATTCACGCCATCGAGCCGGACGGCGCGGACGAGTGCGTCTGCATCCAGGTCGCCGCCGCCGACTCGCTCTACGTCACCGACGACTTCATCCTGACACACAACACGCTCAATCAAGCCGTTATTATCCTCGACGAAGGCCAGAACACGACTGTGCCGCAGATGAAAATGTTCCTCACGCGCATGGGCCACGGGTCGAAGATTATCGTTACCGGCGACATCACGCAGGTGGACCTGCCGCGGACCACGCGGAGCGGCCTCAGCGACGCCGTTCATCGGCTGCGCAAGATCGACAAGATCGGACTTGTATTCCTCGGCGAGGGCGATATTGTCCGTCACCCTTTGGTGCAACGCATCGTGCGGGCCTACGAGGACGACGGCCCCAGGAAGCGACCCTAGCCCACCAAGGCGGTGCGGCCCGCGGCGGACGGAACCGCCGGCGGGCGAGGAGTTTCCATGTTCGGCAGTTTCCGGCGTGCCCCGGCCCGGATCGCCGCCTGGGTGCTGCGACAGCGCGCCGACGAACCCGCCGTCGATCGCCCCGTCCGCGAGTCGCGTGGCCGGGTTGCGGCCATCGTTGCCGCCACAGTCATCGTAGCGACCATCGCCTACGCCGCCGGGCCGCCCGTGCCCTACCGCGTCGGCCAGATTCCTTTGCGCGACCTGCGCGTCCGCGTCCCGTTCGAGATCGTCAATTTCCCGCGCACCGAGGCCGCCCTGGAAGGTGGATCGGCCGAACCCGTCGTCGAGAAGTATGCGGCGGGTTTCCCACTCGTGCGCCGCGGAAAGCCAATCACCGACGAACAACTTTCGATTCTGCGCGACGAGGAGCGAGCGTACCGTCGTTCGCTCGGCGCGCTCGACCGCACCCGTCGGGCGGTCGCCCTGTTTCTGATCGTGCTGTTGCTCGCCGTCGTGTTGGTCCTGTACGTCGTCCGCTTCCAGCCGGCCCTCGGAGGCGATCCGCGCCGCGTCGTTGGCGTGTGTGCGCTTGCCGTGGCCACGATGGCCGCTGCGGTGTTGCTGAACAAGCCACCCTGGTACGCAATGGTCGCTCCGCTCGCGGCCACCGCGATGGTGTTGACCCTCGCATACAACCCGCCGTTCGCCCTCCTCATGTCGTTTAGCCTTGCCCTCGTGGCGACGCTCGCACTGGGCACGGGGCTCGAGGCCTTTCTGGTGCAGATGGGCGGACTGGCAACGGCGATCTTGCTCCTGCGCAACGTCCGCACGCGAACGCGCATCGTCCAGGTCGCGGCGTGTGCCGGCATCGCCGCATTTGCCATGACGTACGCCACCGGGCTGCTCGAAAGTCAGAACTGGAAGTTCATGACGTCCGGTGCCGCCCGCAACTTCACCTGGTTCGTCCTTGCCGGCTTCGTCCTCACCGGCATACTGCCGCTCGTGGAGCGGGCCTTTGCGGTCGTCACCGACATCAGCCTCGTCGAACTCGCCGATAGCGGCCACCCGTTGTTGCAGGAATTGATCCGCCGTGCCCCGGGTACCTACACGCACAGCATGACCGTCGCCACACTGGCCGAATCGGCGGCCGAGGCGATCGGAGCGAACGTACTGCTCACGCGCGTCGGCAGCTACTTCCACGATGTCGGCAAGATGCTCAAGCCGCACTACTTCGTCGAGAACCAGGACGGCCTCAATCGCCACGAATCTCTGGAGCCAGCACTCAGCACGCTCGTCATCGTCGGCCACGTCAAGGACGGCGTTGCCCTCGCCGAGCAATACGAGCTGCCGCGGCCGGTGGCGGATCTGATCCGGCAGCACCACGGTACGACGCTGGTCGAGTACTTCTACCGCGAGGCTCTGCGGTCGCTCGATGGCACGCCCGGCCCGGCATTAGAAGCAACGTTCCGCTACCCCGGCCCGAAGCCGCGGTCCCGCGAGGCGGGAATCCTCATGCTCGCGGACGCGGTCGAAAGCGCCAGCCGGGCACTTCCCTCGCCTTCCCCCAGCACGCTGCGGAAACTCGTCCGCGACATCGCCATGAAGCGTCTGCTCGACGGGCAGTTCGACGCGAGCGGTCTGACGCTGACGGAGGTGAGCCGCGTCGAAGAAAGCCTGTGTAAGGGGCTGATCGCGCTGTTCCACGCCCGCATCCGTTATCCCGAAACACGAGCCGCCTGACCTGGCAGTACTTTCCTCGGCGGCACGGTGTACGGGCGTCCTGCCCGGCGCTACAATGACGGCTCTCGCAACCGCGCACGTCGCCCGTGTACGGAAGGACTCCGCGTGAGCGGTCTCTACCCCGAGCGGCGATTTGCAGGCTTCGGCCCAAGCCGGCTCGACCCGGAGCCGGCCCCGCTGACCGTCGTCGCCGGCAAGTCCGTCCGTACCTTGCGAACGCGCGTCCGCCGACTTTGCCCGCGGCAAGCCGGCGTTTACGGCATGTTGGATCGCGCCGGGAAGCTGATCTACATCGGTAAGGCGAAGTCGCTGCGACAGCGACTCCTGAGCTACTTCCGCGCCGGCAGCCGTGGCGAGAAGGCGGGCCGGATCATCCAACGCACTCGCGCCGTCGTCTGGGAACCAGCCTCCGGCGAATTCGCGGCCCTACTGCGCGAGTTGGAGCTGATCCGTCGTTGGCGGCCGAAGTACAACGTGCAGGGACAACCGGGGATGCGCCGGACGTGCTACGTCTGCCTGGGCCGCAAGCCCGCACCGTATCTGTTCGTCACCCGCACACCGCCCGCCGGCGTCGTCGGCGTCTACGGCCCGCTCCAGAGTGCCGGCCGGGCCGGGGACGCGGTTCGCCGACTCAACGACCTGTTCCGGCTGCGCGACTGCGACCGATCCACGAAAATGCACTTCGCCGACCAGCCCGACCTGTTCGCGGTCGAGCGCGGGGCCGGCTGCTTGCGGGCCGAGATCGGCACCTGTAGCGCCCCGTGCGCCGGCGGCGTCTCGCGGGCCGGTTACGCGCGCCAAACGCGCACGGCCCGTGCGTTCCTCGACGGCAACGACGACACGGTGGTGCGGAAGTTGGAACGCGAAATGGCTAACGCCGCCTCCGCACAGGCCTACGAGCGAGCTGCCGCCGTGCGCGACAAGCTCGACGACGTGAAGTGGCTGGCCGAGCGGTTGGCGTGGCTGCAGCGGGCGCGGAGCGAATTCACGTTCGTGGTGCCGTTTGCCGGCGAGGACGGACGGGCCATCTGGTATCTGATCCACCGTGGCCGGGTGCTGCGCGGCATCGCCGCGCCGCGGAACCCGGCTACGCGCCGAGCCGCCCGCGACGCGCTTGTCGAGTGCTTTGCCGCCAGCGACGACTCGGCCCCGCTGCCGGCCGATCAGATCGACAGCGTGCTGCTCGTGGCCGCGTGGTTCAAGAAACACCCCGACGATCGCGTGCGCGCGATGTCGCCCGAACGGGCGCTCGAACTTTGCCGACCAACGAACGCGGTGGCAAAAGTCTGAGCCGACCAACCCGGAGCGCCAGCGACGGGAGAATGCATCCGTCGCTCGCGCTCCGGGCTAGACGTTCACTTTCATCCATCGAGCGAAAACACACCGCCGTCGGCGCGTTGGCACATGCGCTGGAACGTCAACGGCACGACCGAGTAGAAGATGGTCCGCACCGACCCATCGGCGAACGCACCGTTGAAGACGCCGGTGTGTGCCGAGCCGAAGTTCGTCGCGGAGGTCGCGTCGCCGGCGATGAATCGATCCGGGGCCGGCTGGACGTTCGACCAGCGAATGTTGTCCCAGTCGAACCCGACGTGGTAGCCGGAATTGTCGTCGCCGGCGTTGACCGAGGCGTCGTTGAGGACGGCACGGTTCACGTTCTTTTCGGACACGGCCAGCGTGTTCGAGGTGCCGTCCTTGATGTCGGCAACCCTCAGTTTCAGGTTCAAGGTCGTTCGGACCACGACTCCGGTCTTGCCGGCGTCGTTGAACCAGCCGCTGGAATTGTGCTGCCCGCCGTTGCCGGCATAGTCGATCAAGGCCACCCGTCCTTCCTGCCGCGTAATAACCGTCGGCTCGCGGCGGCTCGGGCAGAAGTACATCTTCAACGGCGTCGCCTTGACCAGGGTACTCGAAGTATTGCGGTACAGGTTCTCCTGCTCGAGCATCGGCAGAATCTGGTAGCCCCAGCCCCACTCCTGCTGCGGCCCAATCGCCGGCGCGCCGGCAATCATGGTTCGGTTCGAGGTGTAGCGTTCGCCGCCACCGGGCATGAAGCCGAAGTTCTGGTGGTGGTTGTGGAACGCCAGGCCGATTTGCTTCAGATTGTTGATGCACTGCGTCCGCGAAGCGGCCTCGCGGACCTTTTGCACCGCAGGCAACAACAGGCCGATCAACACGGCGATGATGGCCATGACGACGAGCAACTCGATCAGCGTGAACGCCGACCGGCGCAACCGGGAACGGACCATTGCGACTGACCTCCGGGGAACGACGCAGACGAACGGAATAACGGGCGTCAGGGTTTGAATCCGGGGGCGAACTTCGCGGCTGCGAACTGCTCGGCCGAGAGTCGGACGACGCCGGTCGGCGTCAGGGCATAGCGCATGCCGTCCTTGCCCACCTTCTCGCAGGCGACCACGGTTGTCTCGTCCGCCGGGTTGAGCAAGTCGTAGCCCCAGGCCACGGCGTACGGTTGACCATCGTTGGGCGAGGTAAGGTGCTTGGCCAGGTCGGGAAACTCGCTTGCCACGGTCTTGAGATCGTCCGCGTTCTTCGGCGCGCGCTTCAGTTTCTTTTGCGCGGCCACGTAGACCTTCGAGAATTGGAAGAGATTTTCGCCGGTGGTATCCGCCGCCGCGACTTCGACGACCTTCGACCCGCATCCGACGAAGGCCAGTGCGACGACGCCCGCGACCACGGATCGGAAAAACGTCATTGCGGCGTCCCTGTACGAT
>CAZNSL010000133.1:0-9754 GCA_964574975.1 uncultured Alcaligenaceae bacterium
GGAGTGGTGCCTCGAATGCCACCGCGAGCCGGAGAAGTTTCTCCGGCCGCGCGATCGCGTCTTCGATACGCAATACCAAGCTCCGCCCGACCAGGCTGACCTCGGTCGCGAATTGGCCCATGCGTACGACGTGAAGAGCCTCATTCATTGCTCGACTTGCCATCGCTGAGAGGTGCGGATGCGTCCGCTGAAACTGATCACTGACAACCCCGCGTCGGCGACTGGCCGCGACTATTGGCGCTCGCTCGACGAATTCGCGGCTACGCCCGCGTTCCGCGAGTTGATGGAGCGCGAGTTCCCTGCGCAGGCATCCGAATGGTCCGACCCGATCTCACGGCGGCGATTCTTGACGCTCATGGGCGCGTCGTTTGCCCTTGCTGGCCTGAGCGGCTGCCGAACGCGGCCGGCCTCCAATACGTATGCCACTGCCGTCCACAAACACAACCAGTTGTTCCAGGGCAAGCCGCTCTACTTCGCCACGGCGATGCCGCACGCCGGCGGCGCGCTCGGACTGTTGGTCGAAAGTCACGAGGGCCGGCCAACCAAGGTGGAGGGTAACCCGAAGCACCCCGCCAGTTTGGGAGCTACCGACCCCGTCGCGCAGGCGGCGGTGCTTACGCTTTACGACCCCGACCGTTCCCGGGCCTTGACCTACCTCGGGCGTATCCGCGGCTGGAACGACACCCTCGCCGATTTGCAAACCGAGCTGCCCGGACTCAAGAAGTCCGGCGGTCGCGGCCTGCGCGTTCTGTCCGAAACGGTCGTGTCGCCAACCCTCGTCGCCCAGCGCGATGAGTTGCTAACGTCGTTTCCCGAAGCACGCTGGTGTGAGTTCGAACCAGCCGTATCCGGGAATGGGCGAGCAGGCCGCACACTGGCGTTCGGCGAACCGTGCGACGTTTACTACCGGCTCGCCGACGCGAAGCGCGTCGTGACGTTCGACGCTGACCTGTTCTCCATGCCGGGCGGACTAGCGTATGCTCGACAGCTAAGCGAGCGTCGCCGCCAGCGGTCGACCGAGGCTATGAACCGGCTGTATGCTGTCGAATCGACGCCGACGACTTACGGACTTTGGGCCGAACACCGATTGCCGCTGCGACCGACGCAGGTCGAATCGTTCGCACGGGTTCTCGCAGCAAAGCTAGGTGTCGGTGTCGGATTCGATGGTGCCGTCCCGAAAGATGTGCAGCAGTTCGCCGACGCCCTCGCGAGCGACCTAACTGCCCACGTCGGCGCGTCCGCGGTGATCGCAGGCGAGTCGCAGCCACCAACCGTCCACGCCCTGGCGCTGGCGATCAACGACATGCTCGGCAACATCGGGAAATCGGTCGTCGTCACGGCACCAATCGTATCCGCGCCGCCGAAGCCACTGATGCCGCTTCCCGAACTCGTCGCCGAAATGCGCGACGGTAAAGTCGAGGTTTTACTCGTTCTCGGCGGCAACCCGGCCTACACGGCCCCCGCCGATATGCAAATTCGGGCGGCAATGGCGAAGGTGCCGCTCAAACTGCGGCTTGGACTATTCGAGGACGAGACTTCGCGCGAGTGTCAATGGCACATCCCCGAAACCCACTTCCTCGAATCCTGGGGCGACTGCGTCGCCCATGACGGTACCGCGTCGGTAATCCAACCGCTGATCGAACCACTGTACTCCGGACGATCGGCACACGAAGTCCTCGCAGTGTTCAGCGACAAGCCGAACCGCTCGACGCTCGACATCGTCCAGGACGCATGGCGCGACCAGCACCGGCGGCGCAACGTCAAAGAGCCGTTCGAATCGTTCTGGCAGCGATCGTTGCACGACGGCGTCGTTGCGGGCAGCGCCGTCGAGCCGAAGCCGCTCCGCGTCAAGGCAGACTGGAAGGAAATCGTCGCGAAGCGCCAGCCGGAGCCGTTCACCGGGCCGGCCGACGGCCTCGATGTAAGCTTCCGCTGCGACCCGACCGTTCACGACGGTGCGTTCGCCAACAACGGCTGGCTCCAGGAGTTGCCGAAACCCATCACAAAGCTGACGTGGGACAACGCCGTCATCGTCAGCCCAAATACTGCAGCGTCCATTGGCGTGAGCAATCGCCTCGGCGTCAACGGCGGTAGTCACGGCGAGACTGTTGCGGACTGCGTAAACCTGTCGCTCAACGGCGTTGCACTCTCGGAAGTTCCCTGCTTCATCCTGCCGTCGCACCCGGATGGTTGCGCGACCTTGCATCTCGGCTACGGACGGACGGTCGTTGGAAAGGTCGGTACCGGCACCGGTTTCGACGCGAACCAATTGCGACGCGCCGCAGGTGCAACGTTCGACCGTGGATTACGCATTACCAAAGGCACGAAGCAGGCGGTCCTCGCCTGTACGCAGTCGCACCACTTGCTGCCGAGCCGTGAGGGGCACACCCGCGGCTTCGTCCGCGGCGGCACACTCAACGATTATTTGGTGAACGGTCCGAAGCATCTCGCCGAAGGGCACCACGGCGAACACGACGGCCCGCTGCCGAGCGTGGCCGGAATGCCGCAAAAGCCGCCGGCCGTCGGTCGGTTACCGCTCGACCTGTACCCGGCTTTCCCTTACGACGGGTACAAGTGGGGCATGTCGGTCGACCTGTCGGCGTGCATCGGCTGCACGGCCTGTGTGGTTGCCTGCCAGTCGGAGAACAATATTCCCGTCGTCGGCAAGGACCAGGTGACGCGCGGCCGCGAGATGCACTGGATGCGCATCGACCATTACTACCAAGGCGACCCGGCTCACCCGGAATCGATCGCGCTGCAGTTCGAACCGGTCATGTGCCAACACTGCGAGAACGCCCCCTGCGAGGTCGTTTGCCCCGTCGAGGCCACGACTCACAGCCCCGACGGACTCAACGAGATGACCTACAATCGCTGCGTCGGCACCCGTTATTGCTCCAACAACTGTCCGTACAAGGTCCGCCGGTTCAACTTCTTCCTATACGCCGATTACGCCACCGAGAGCCTCAAGCTCCAGCGCAATCCCGAAGTCACGGTGCGCAGCCGTGGCGTCATGGAGAAATGCACGTTCTGCGTACAGCGTATTCGCAACGCTGAGATCGACGCGAAGAACCAACGCCGTTCGATTCGCGATGGCGAGATCGTCACGGCTTGCCAGGCCGTTTGCCCGACAAACGCCATCGTCTTCGGCGACATGAACGACACGCAGAGCAAGGTTTACAAGGCGAAGACGGACGAGTTGACGTTCGGCATTCTCACGGAGCTGAACACGCGACCGCGAACGACCTACGCCGCGGCGGTGCGAAACCCGAACCCTCAATTGGCGAGGACCGACACGCATGGCGGACACTGACCGCACCGCGCCGGTCGCACACGCCGACCACTCGGCCTACGGTGCCGGCATCGGTCACCACGACATCCTCGGACCGGGGCACACGTTTGCTACCGTGACCGACAAGGTCGCGTCGATCGTGCTGACGCGCCGCGTCGGCACGAAGTGGCTGGTCGGCTTCGCCGTATCGTTTGCGCTGACGATGCTTCTGCTCGTCACCATTGTGAACTTGCTATTTACCGGCGTCGGCATCTGGGGCGTCAACGTCCCAGTCGGCTGGGGCTTCGCCATCGTTGCCTTCGTCTGGTGGATAGGCATCGGCCACGCCGGTACCCTGATCTCGGCAATTTTGCTGCTATTGCACCAGAAGTGGCGGACGAGCATCAATCGCTTTGCCGAGGCGATGACACTCTTCGCCGTCGCGTGTGCTGGTCTCTACCCGCTATTGCACATGGGCCGGCCGTGGTTCTTCTACTGGATGATGCCCTACCCCAACACCATGCAACTCTGGCCGCAGTGGCGTAGCCCACTCATCTGGGACGTGTTCGCCGTCAGTACCTACGCCACCACATCCGCTCTGTTTTGGTACGTCGGGCTGATCCCCGACCTAGCGACGCTGCGCGACCGCTCGCGCTCGCGCTTCGGTCGGATCGCCTACGGCGTCCTGGCGATGGGCTGGCACAACTCGGCCCTGCACTGGCACCGCTATGAAATCTGCTACATGTTACTGGCAGGCTTGGCGACGCCGCTGGTCGTCTCCGTCCACACGGTCGTGAGCTTCGACTTCGCGGTTGGCATCGTCCCCGGCTGGCATGCGACCATCTTCCCACCGTACTTCGTGGCCGGTGCAATCTATGCCGGCTTCGCCATGGTGCTGCTCCTGACGATCCCGTTACGAGCGGCCTATGGAGTGGCCGACTTCATCACCGACAAGCACCTCGATAACATGGCGAAAATTCTGCTCGCCACCGGGCTGATGGTGGTCTACGGCTACGGCATCGAGATGTTCATGGGTTGGTACTCGGGTGAGCACATCGAACAGTTTCTCGTGCAGAATCGGCTGAACGGTGTGAACTCCGTTGCCTACTACTCATTACTCGCTTGCAACGCGATCGCGCCACAGGCGCTATGGTTCCGCCGCGTACGGCGCAGCCCAGCCGCTCTCTGGGTGATCTCACTCATCGTGAGCGTCGGCATGTGGCTGGAGCGCTTCGTCATCGTTGTCGGTAGCCTGCGGCTCGACTACGCTCCGTCGATGTGGGGCGACTACCGTGGGACCGCGTGGGATTGGTCGATGTTCGTCGGCACAGTTGGACTATTCCTCGCGCTTCTGTTCCTGTTCGTTCGCCTCCTGCCGATGATTTCGATCTTCGAGATGCGAACGTTGTTGCCTGATGCCGAGGTGCCAGGTCACGCCGCGGACGCTGCCCACACGCCGGAGGTCGCGCGTCCATGAAGCACCCCATCTATGGCGTGGTCGCCGAATTCCCAACCCCCGCAGCCGTGGTGGCCGCAGCCCGCGCCACCCGTAACGCCGGCTACGTCCGCTTTGAGGGGTACTCGCCGTATCCACTCGAGGAACTCAATGAGGTGATTGGCTACGGCAGATCGCGCTTACCGGCGATCGTCTTTCTCGGCGGGCTAGTCGGTTTTTTGGGCGGATTCTTCCTGCAATGGTACACCAGCGTTCATTATTATCCGCTCAACATCGGCGGTCGGCCGTTGAATTCCTGGCCAGCATTCATCCCGGTGACGTTCGAGTGTACGATCCTCGGCGCGGTATTGTCGGCCGTCTTCGGCATGTTGGCACTCAACGGATTGCCGATGCCCTACCATCCGTTGTTTCACGTCCAGCGGTTCGCGGAACGCGCCAGCCGCGACCTGTTCTTCCTGTGCATCAATTACCGCGACCCGAAGTTCGACCGGGTCAGCACCGCGGAGTTCCTCCGTGGGCTGGACCCCTCCGACGTACAGGAGGTCCCGCATTGAACCGGACGCTCCTGGCAATGGTGTGCGCGCTCGCAGCCGGTTGCTACCGGCAGCAAATGGCCGACCAACCGAAGATCGCCAAACCGGACTCTCCGAGCGCTTTTTTTGCCGACGGCCGGGGAAGTCGGCCGTCCATCGAAGGAACCGTCGCCCGTGGCCTGTTGCCCGCGGATGGGCCGGTCTCCACTGGTCGGCAGGCGAACGATACGTCTGCCTATCTTACGGAGATCCCACTCCAAGCGACCGAGTCGTTCCTGCTCCGCGGCCAGGAACGATTCACGATCTACTGCTCGATGTGTCACGGCAGATTGGGCGATGGCAAAGGTAAGATCGCCCTGCGCGGCTACGCCAAAGTTCCGCGCTACTACGAGTCACGGCTCCGCGACATGACGGTCGGCCGCATCTTCGAGGTCATTACTAAGGGCCAAGGCGCGATGCCCGATTATGCCGAGCAAATTCCCGTGAACGACAGATGGGCCATCGTTGGTTACGTCCGCGCACTCCAGGCCAGTGTCGTTCCCACCGACAAACTGACGCCGGAGCAGAAGGCGAAGCTGGAAGGGGGCGCGAGTGGCCACTGACGCGCTCGCAACCGGCGCAATCGACCTCGACCGCTTACGCCGCGGGGCGTGGGTCGTCGGCCTCGTCGGCCTGGCACTGTGTGCGGTGGGCTACATCGCACAACCGGCGATCCTGCTGCGCTCGTACCTGTGGGCCTATTGCTTCTGCCTCGGCATCGCACTCGGCTCGTTGGTCCTGGCTTTCCTCCAGACTCTAACTGGCGGTGTCTGGGGCTTAATCCTCCGGCGCTACTTCGAGGCCGCGACGCGGACGCTGCCGCTGTTGGCAGTCCTGTTCCTGCCCATCGCTCTCGGCTTGCAGCATTTGTATCGCTGGGCCGACCCGGAAGCCGTGCGGCTCGATACTGCGCTCCAGCATAAAGCCCCGTACTTAAACCCGACCTTCTTTCTGATTCGGGCGGCGGCCTACTTCGCCATCTGGATTGGCCTATCCGTCGTGCTCGGCCGCTGGTCTCGCGAACAAGATCGGCCGCACGCCCCGGATGAACACCGGCTCCGCATCCTGAGCGCGTGGGGCATCTTGCTCTACGGGTTGACGATCACGTTCGCGTCCGTCGACTGGATCATGTCGCTGGAACCGCACTGGTTCTCGACGATCTTCGGCGTCCTGGTTGCCATCGGACAAATCCTTAGCGCGATGGCGTTCGCCATCCTCGGCGTTGCCGTCCTACGCGGCGCATCGCCGTTCGCGGGGCTGATCCGCCGGCCGCACCTGCGCGACCTCGGGCAACTCCTGCTCGCGTTCGTCATGGTCTGGGCGTACATGGCGTTTTCGCAGTTCCTTCTCATTTGGAGCGGCAATCTGACGAGCGAAACGCCCTACTACCTGCGGCGGCTCCAGGGGGGTTGGCAGTTCGTTGGCGTGACGCTGATCCTATTCCAGTTCGCACTGCCGTTTCTGCTGCTGCTCTCGACCGACGTGACTCGCGACTCTGGCCGACTGGCCGTCGTTGCAGGGCTAGTCCTGGTTATGCGCATGGTAGACCTGTTCTGGATGGTCGTGCCGTCGCGCCCCGGGCACGAAGCTTCGGACCTGTGGGTTTCGTGGACCGACGTGGCCGCGCCAGTCGGCCTCGTCGGCATCTGGCTCGCCTATTTCCTGACGCAACTGGGCCGATACCGCATCCTTCCCGAGTACGACCCGCAGTTGGCGGAGGCGGTGCATCATGAGTGACGCGCACGCCAACGGCTACGCGAAGAACGAATCGGTCGCGTTCGAGCATTCGGACGTGGACACGCGCGTCTTGCTTTACTTCGTGGCCGGTCTTGGGGTCTCGCTCGTTGGAGTCATGGCCGTCATTTGGTTCCTGTTCGTCCAACTGCAAGCAACGGACGTGCGCGACAAGCGCTCGACGCACCAACTCGCCGAACGGTACCGCGAGAGCCGGCCGAACGTCGAAGACCGCCTTCCGTCGGGACCGCGGCTCGAGGGTTTGGCCGTCGATATGCCGGGCGGGCATACGATCGGGCGGATGCAACCCAGCACTGCTGCTATTCAAGCCAAAGCCGAGTTAGCCGCGCTGGCGAACGGCGGCTGGGTCAAACCGGGCGAACTCGCCCGCATTCCAATCCGCGATGTCATCCAGCGACTGTCCAAACCGGGATCGACACCGACTCCGACATTCGAGCAATTGCCGAGCGGAACATCCTCCGGCCGCACGCCGATCGGAGGGGCGACTCCGTGACCACTGCGATAGTCCTGACGTTGGCCTTCGTCAACCCACCGGTCGTCGAACCGGGCGCAGGCGCGCTACCGGCCGCAGCAAACCCCGACGCCGGTGCGGACCTCGGTTTCGACCAGCGACTCGATGCCCAGGTTCCAATCGACCTGACGTTCCGCGATGAGGCGGGCCGTCGCGTCACTTTGCGCGACTGTACTGGGGACAAGCCAACGATTTTGGTGCTGGCGTACTACCGCTGCCCGCAACTCTGCACGCTCGTCCTCAACGGCCTGCTCGATGGCATGCGCGGAATGAGCTACGCTCCCGGCGAAGAGTTCAACGTCGTGACCGTCAGCTTCGACCCGCGCGAGACGCCCGCAATAGCGGCCGCGAAAAGGGAAGCATACGTCGGTGCGTACGGTCGGCCTGGCGCAGCTAGCGCATGGCACTTCCTGACCGGCGATGCACCGGAGATCGAGGCACTCGCCACCGCCGTCGGGTTCCGCTACTCGTTCGACGCGAAGAACGACCGCTTCAACCACGCGAGTGGCATCGTCGTCCTAACGCCGGGGGGCAAGGTTTCGCGCTATTTGTTCGGGTTGCGGTTCGCGCCACGCGACCTGAAACTGGCGCTCATCGACGCTTCGGCCGGCACGATCGGCTCGCCATCCGACCAATTCCTCCTCTTCTGCTTCCAGTACGATCACGCAAACGGGCGCTACGCCCTCGCGGTCCTGAACCTGATGCGCGCCGCCGGTGTACTGACCGTTATCGCCTTAGGAGTTTGGATGGCCCGCCTGATCCGCCGTCCCAGTACGGCTCCGAGTGTAACAGCATGACGACGCTCGCCGATATCTGGCCGCTGCCCGACGACGCCTCGACGTTTGCGAGCCGCGTCGACACGCTATATTTCTTCATCATCGGCACAACCGTGGCCGTTAGTACGCTAGTCGCCGTCCTGGTGATCTACTTCGCGATCCGCTATCGCCGTCGCAGCGAGGATGAAATCCCCGTATCGATCGTCGGCTCGCACGCTCTCGAGATCGCCTGGAGCTCGATCCCTCTCTGCATCGTCATGGTGATGTTCGGCTGGAGTGCCTGGCTGTACGTGGACATGAGTACGGCCCCGGCCGACGCGCTCGAAGTCTACGTCATCGGTAAGCAATGGATGTGGAAGTCGCAGCACCCCGACGGGCAACGCGAGATCAACGAACTGCACGTCCCGGTCGGTAAGCCGGTCAAGCTGACGATGACATCCGAGGACGTGATCCATTCGTTCTTCGTCCCGGACTTCCGCACTAAGCAAGACGTGATCCCAGGCCGGTACACTTCGCTCTGGTTCCAGGCGACCAAGCCGGGCCGGTTCCGCATCTACTGCGCCGAATACTGTGGGACGGACCATTCGAAGATGGTTGGTTGGGTCGTCGCGTCCGAACCGTCGGAGCACCAGCAGTGGCTGTCGAGCCGGGCCGATCTCTCGCTCGCACTGCGCGGGCGGGCACTGTTCCTGAAGTATCAGTGCGTCACCTGCCACTCGAGCGACAGCCAGGCGAAGGCTCCGTCGCTCGAGGAAATCTACCTGAAGCCCGTGCGACTCGCCGATGGCAAATCGATCGTGGCCGACGAGTCGTACCTGCGCGAGTCGATCCAGAACCCGCGGGCGAAGGTCGTCGCCGGCTTCGAGCCGATCATGCCCGCGTACCAGGGTCGGCTCGAAAAGGACCGTGAGGAACAGGACCTCTTAGAACTACTCGCCTACGTTAAGGCGCTCAAGAAGGGCGAGACGCCGAACCGCAACGAGTATTCGACGGCCCCTGAGTCCAACCCGAAGGCGACCGAAGCGAAGCCCTACGAGCCGAAGTGACCATGAGTACTGCGACCGTTGCCGAGTACGGACACCGCGAGAATGTGCCGGTCCCGCGCGAGGATTACATCAACACCGAGTTCGGCTGGAAATCCTGGCTGCTCACGGTCGACCATAAGCGCATTGCCATCCTCTATCTGGTGGCGATCACGCTCATGTTCTTCGTCGGTGGGGCGTTTGCCGTCCTGATCCGCATCCAACTCGCGATGCCCGACGGCGCGATCATGGAGCCGGATACCTACAACAAGATGTTCTCCTTGCACGGCTTCGTCATGGTGTTCTTCTTCCTCTTCCCCGGCATCCCGGCCTTTATCGGCAACTTTCTGGTGCCGCTGATGTTCGGGGCCAAGGACCTTGCATTCCCGAAGCT